>JAQTSG010000018.1 GCA_028711415.1 Patescibacteria group bacterium
TAAACCCAGATTCCCTCTTTCGGCCGCTAAAACAGGAAAAAAATACAAAGGCCAAAGAAAAATTAGGAAAGACAAAAGGTAAACAAAAAAAGATGTTGCGTTCTTCCCCGCCCCGTTAGCCCCGCTTAGAAATTTATTTCTAACGGGGTTAGATATTTCTAGCGATTTCCGCATAAAAATGTAAAATATAAAACTTTTAGATAAAGTTTACCTAATATAAATAAGATGCTATCTAACGGGGTAAATAACATCTTTATTATAGCACAAAGTCCGTATCGGAGTAAAATTAAACTACAAACTATTTATTTCCGCCAAAGTTTCCCGGGCGCATTTCTCCCAACTAAAATTTTTCACCCTTTCCTTTCCTTTCTCTATTAAGTCTTTTCTTAACTTATCGCTTGTTATTATATTTTTTAAGGCCTCTTCTATGGAATTAACATTATCGGGGTCAAAAAATAGAACCGCTTCTCCCCCGACTTCTTTTAAAACCGATAGGCGGGAAGCGACTACCGGCACCTGGCAGGACATCGCCTGAAGTAAAGGAATGCCGAAACCTTCATATTTTGTGGGAAAGACGAAAGCGGCGGCGGCATTATAAATATAAGGCAAATCCTCTTCTTCCGCCCAGCCCGGCATGATTATTTCCGACCCCAAACCAAATTCTTTTATAATATATTTCACTTCGTCATAACCGAAACTGGCATCTCCGATTAAAACTAATTTATGTTTTATGCTTTTATTGTTTTCGCGCATAAGGCAAAAAGCCTCAATTAAAGCCGGCGTGTTCTTTTTCTTTTCCAGACGCCCGACATATAATAAAAAAGGGCTTTCAATCCCATATTTGTCTAAAACTTCTTCTATCTTCCCCCGATCGTCAATTTTCCGGTAAAGCGCTTCATTATAACCGTTATAAATCATCTTTACCTTTTCTTTTTTTGATTTATATATTTTTAATATTTCCTCCTTGGAAAAATTAGAGACGGTGATTATTTTTCCGGCATGTTTTAAAGCGAATTTTGTAGACCATTTCAAATAATCCGTAGAGTTGGCTCCGTATTTCCCTCCCGTAAAAATTCTCACAAAAAAATCAAGAGCATTTCTTAGAAATTTTCTTTCCGGTCCGATATTATCCGCTTGATATAAAAAATTATTTTTCTCAAAAGCGACGTCATGAATAGTAGCTATTGTTTTTTTAGGTAAAATTAAGGGCAGACTATGAGCCGGCACAAATAAAACGTCAGGTTTGTGAATTAGCATCTCCCAAGACAGCCGGCCTAAAGTCCAGAAAAAATTAAAGGGCCAGTTAAGAACCTTGGCCCGAAAATTATTATAAGGGCTTTTTACTGCCTGATAGCCGGCTTTATCAAATCTAATATCTTCCTGCCCCGGACCAGGAAGATGTTGATTAGTAGTTAAATCCAATAGCCCGCCTTTAAGCGGCTTATCGGTATAAAGAATATATTGATTTTTATTATCCAATTTCGCCAACCACTTAATTAAATAATACGAATACCATTCCGTACCGCTCTTATGGTCTCGGTTGGCTCGGCTGGCATCAATTCCTATCAACATAATCAATTATCAATTTTCAATTAAACGTTTAAAAAATTGAAAATTAAAGAATTAAAAATTGTTTAGAAATTTAAAATTGAAAATTTAAAATTAAACCGACTCAAAATGTAAATATTAGAAGTTTATCCAAAACAGGAATATTACTTCGTTGCGAGAATACTGCGCTTATAGCTATCCAAATTATCCAGCGCTATCCCGGTTCCTTTAGCCACGCAGAGAAGCGGTTCATCCGCCACATAAACCGGCACGCCGGTAGTCCGGGAAAGAAGCTGGTCAATATTCCTTAATAAGGAACTGCCGCCAGCCATTACCATCCCCTTATCCATAATATCAGCGGCCAGTTCCGGCGGCGTATTGTGCAAAACTCTTTTCGCCGCCGAGATAATAGCTTCTAATTCATTCTGAATGGCTTCCGTAACGTCATCGCTCGTCACATTAATGCTTCTCGGCAGTCCGGTGATGATATCTCGGCCGCGGATTTCCATTGATAACTTGTCCTCTAGAAACAACGCCGAGCCAATATTTATTTTTACTTCCTCGGAAGTCCTTTCGCCAATGGCTAAATTATATCTTCGCCGGATATATTCCAAAATGGCTTCGTCAAATTTATTGCCTCCGACCCGGACCGACGTGGAAGCGACAATGCCGCCTAAAGAGATAACCGCCATTTCCGCCGTCCCGCCGCCAATGTCAACAATCATATGGCCGGAAGCCGAACCGATTGGAATATCAGCGCCAATCGCCGCGGCAATCGGCTCTTTTATTATATAGGCGGCTTTGGCTCCGGCCGCGATGGTCGCTTCGGAAACAGCCCGCCTTTCTGTTGAAGAAATTCCAGCCGGCACCGCAACCATAACCTCTGGCCGGAAAAGATGGATTCCGCCCAAAGTCTTATTGATAAAATATCTAAGCATGGCCTCGGTCGTGCGATAATCGGCAATTACTCCGTCCTTTAAGGGCTTTAGAGCAATAATCGTATCGGGCGTGCGTCCGAGCATATCCTTGGCTTCGTTGCCCACGGCTAAAATTTTCCTGTCTTCCATGGAAATCGCCACTACCGAAGGTTCATTAATAACAATACCGCGCTTAGGCAGATAAACTAAAGTGTAAGTTGTTCCCAGGTCAATGCCTATCCTTTTTATGAACATATTCAACTAAATAAAATACTTAATCCAAATTTTAAAATTTTAATATTTAAGATGTCAAAATCCCAATTTCCAGATCCCAATTTCCAAAAAAGTTCCAAATCCCAATTTATTAATCAATTTGGCATTTTGACATTGGAATTTTATTTGACATTAGGATTTTGACATTTGGCATTTTATTAGAAATTAGAAATTGCAATTTAGAATTTAACCTCAAACCCCTTATCCGTCCTTAAATCCGTTTTCCACCTTATTCCATCGCTTCCCACCTTCTCCGCGGAAAAACCAACCGGATTATATGATTTTACCTTATTTTTAAACCTTAAGTCAACTATTAAATTTTCCACCTTATTGCCGGGTTGTTTCTGAACATACAAATTGTAATTACCGCTTTTCACCGACTCACCTAAACCAGCCGGTAATTCATAGGTGAAATCAAGACTGCCGATTTCGCCCGGCTCAATAGAAATAAAAACGCCAAAAACGGTTTTACCGAATTCATTGGCAATATCAACTTCGTTTATATTCTTATCTTCGCCGTCCACCTTAATTCCAACAAGACGAGCCCCTTCCGGAACATAAACCCGCGTATAAGTCCTGTACCTCGTTGTCCGCCAATCAAAGCCGCCGTTATGGGCATAATTGATTTTTAACTTAGCTAATAAGCCGTCATCTTTCTGCTCAAGTTTATAATTAATATTTCTATTCATCACGGCGTCGGTTTTTAAGGCGGCTAAATTAGCGTCCACCGCCATTAAATAATCGCCGCCCGTCTCTTTTATCTCACCGGCGCCGCCAAAATCTTTTACCAGTTTTTCGGCCGTTTCATCTTTTAAATATATTAAAATATTTTTTTCTAAAATATTTTTTTCTACCGCTTCTAAAATCTGGCGCCAGGAAAAAAAAGGCAGGTCAAATAATTTTATCTTTAATTCCTTAACTAACTCTCCGATTACTTCTTTTCTCTGCCAGGAAGGAATGCCTAATTCTACATAACCGGCTTCCACTTTATATTGCAGTAATTCCTGGAAATTGTCCTTATTATATTCCTCTCCGCTTTCTGAAATCGGGCCGGTTATCGCTAAAAGGTCAACCACAAATTTCGGCGTTATGGCAACAATTCCGGAAAACTCCCCGCGGAAATTATTAATTTGGTTAGCCGGCGGCAGCAGCGAGTCTTCTTTTTTATAAAGCTCTTCAATCTTTGAAGCGGCGGTCGGCCAGTCCGGGGACCAGTTAGCGTCCCGCATAAACCATTTGTCCACTTCTAAATATTTTTTTAAAGGCGCGGGCGGAATAGTATTTATTTTATTTTTAACCGGCATGTCCAGATGATAAATATCATGGGTGTCAAAACGGGCAATCTCTCCGTCTTTTATTTCTAAAAGGCCATAAGTGCCTAAAAATCCGCCCGTTGGCCTTAATTCGTCGTCATTCTGTAAAAGCACCAAAAAGCTGGTTTTAGCCGGATAACCAGCCCAAAAAGGTAAAATTTCCGTCATCGTTGCCGCCCTTTCTAATAAAGCGCTGCCTTCCTTAAGTTCTGACTTTATTTTATTTATTTTATTTTTCAGAAGCCAGAATATTCCTTTAAAACGAACCTGGTCTAAACTAAGAAAGGCGAGGTCCAGGTTAGCCTTTAGGCCGGCCAATTCCGGACCGGATTCGTAAATCAATTTTAATATTTCTTTCCTTTCCTCCGAACTAAATTTAGAAAAGCTTGAACCGGATCGCTTAAAAAATAAATTATCCAGATCCTGTCCGAGGGTAGCGGCCTGATAAACGGATTTAGAAATAATTTCCCCGCTTTCTATCAAGTAATTAAAATCATTAACCTGACTTTTAAGGAACGGGAGATGGGAAATAAAAAAATTGCTGCTGGCTGACTTTAGATGAAGGGAGGCCAGATTAAAATCATCTCCCGCCTCTTTTGAAGAGGCCAAAGCCGCGGCAAATTTTTTTTCTCCGGCCAGATTGATGGCCTGCGTTAAATTATCCCGCGCGGCAGATGAGCTTCTGTAAGCCTGCCTAAAATTTAAAAAAACTCCGGCGACAAAAATAATAACTAAAATTAGGAACCCGACCAGGAAAAAAAATAAATATCTGAAAATCTTAAAAATTCTTCGCCTTTTTCTGCGTTTTTTAATAAAAGGCACCGAGGCGATTAAATCCTCGGCTTTTTCGTAAACTCCGGCTAAATCCAAGCTATTTGATTTTGAGAACTTAAACATAAAGACTTTATAATTTGAATGCCAGATTTGTAGTCCCGCTTAGCGGGATAGCCAAAAATATACCTAAATTATAGCAAAGCTAGCCGGGATAAACAAGCTTAAAAATTGACATGGGGTTGACGAAAGTTTCGAAATTTGCTACGATGCAGTGTTCCAGTTTTGGGTAGCTGGACACCAACCGAAAAGGAGGTTACGCATGTATGATGATTACCCCGATATTACGGTCGAAAATCTCACCGACGAAGAAGTAAGGGAGCTGGTGAGTAAGCACAATCCGCGCGGCGTTAACCTGGGCTATGCGGACGGGGAGCGCGAGGCGGATAAGCTCATCTCCCAACTTCGCGACAAAGGTGGACGTCGTTTCCTGCTGCGCTGGACCGCGAATAATAAGGTGCCGAAAGGCGCGAAAGTCTTCGGTTATCAGATCACATGGACTCAACACGGTAAGGTGTACGGTAAGGTGCGGACGGCAATCTGCAACATCGGCACGTACGACCGCCTCGTCGAGTTCGGCGGGGAGTCGGGCGAGGAGCAGATGATGATCGTCTACCTCTACCCCGAGTTCTCGTAGAGTAAGTGCCTCGACCAAACTATGTGAACGCCCCCACTCGGTTCAGCTGCGTGGGGGATTTTTTTACAAAAAAAATGAAAATGTATGCGTATATTAAAAATTTGTCACAGCGTAGTGAAGACAAATTTGCGCGAAGGCTTTCGGAAAAACCGCAGCCGGATATAGCGTGTTATATGATGTTGCGCTTTTTTATTTGCGACTTATAGGAGCAAATATGAGCGACTAAGCGAACAAAAATTACTTTTTGCGGTAGTGTTAGCTGTACAAAAATTGACAAAAAATATAAAATATGTTAAATTTCTAAAAACAAACAAAAAACGAAAAATGATCTTTCACATAAGTTTAACCCACAGGAGGGTATGCTATGAGCGCTTGCGAAGAAATAAGAAAAGTAAGATTTTCCTCTGACCAGTTATTGAGATGGCTGGAGGACCAGGGCAAAAGACTCACCCAATTCGGCTATCACAAGGCCTTGGGTATGACACAAGAAAATTTTCTGATTTATATTCGCGAAACCTCTGGCAAACAAATTCCTCTATTTGTTGAGGTCGAGGAGCGAAAACTGCCAACTTTACTCGTCATACCGGATGATGTTCTGCGATTTGAAATCCAGCTGGAACTTCTGGGTATCCAGAGCAACCATCGCCGGCCGATTTTGAACAATGACGAAATGATAACTCCGAGTCAACCGCATCTTATTTTCGGAGCGGAATATTTCGGATTGGGAGACATCTCTGTGGAAAGAGCGGTCCTTTACCAGAAATCCAACCTCTGGCAAGTCCTTACCTTTGCCCAGGGCCTGGCCATGGTTGCCCAGTTCGATAAACTGCGGGAGTATTGCGAAGGTTTAATCTTCGCCGGTTCTTACTGGTTCGAGAGGCAAGTAAGGCTCGTGCCTAAATACTCCTGCCGCGAAGAAGAGAGAAGTATAATGGGCCATGTCGCCCAGGCCAGCTGCTGCGGTCTCCGTTTTGGCCTCCGCGAAAAAGAGCCAATTATAACCAGCGCTGGAAGTAGAGAGGGTCTCATCGCCGAAGCCTCGCGGGAGGCATAAAACCTTCTGGTCCTGACCAAGCGGCAGGGCTTCCAGACAAAACGGGCTCGTGTGTATCTACACCGAGCCCGTCTTTTTTATTTTAAAAAATTGTTTTCTTGTTTTCTTGTTTTTTTGCTTTCTTGTCGCTCACTCATGTCCCAACGCTTCCACCGGTTCCAATTTCGCGGCCTTGCGGGCCGGGTATAAACCAAAGGCAACGCCAAAAAATAAAGAAAATCCCAAAGAAACAACAAAAGACTTAAGCGGCACGCTAAATCCCCAATTCCACCCATAATAGCTAGCGCCTAAAGAAACGAGTAAAGAAACGCCCACGCCTAAAATTATGCCGACCACGCCGCCGGCAATAGTGATTAAAATTGATTCCATTAAGAACTGCCACATAATATCGGAATACTTCGCGCCCACCGCTTTGCGCAAACCGATTTCTTTCGTCCGTTCGGTTACGATAACATACATAATATTGGTAATCCCCACGCCGCCGACCACCAAAGAAATAGCGACAATCGCCAAAAGCAATAAAGTAATGGCGCCAGTAACGGTTTCCATTATTTTCATTGATTCCACCATCGAGGTTACGCGGAAATCGTCTTTACCTGAACCGAATATAGTGGTTGCCGCCCCTTCTTCCGGCGGAGGAATATCATGATTTTCCCTTAAAATAGCGCGCATTTCTTCAGCAGTGGCATCAAGTAAATTAGTGTCATTAACCTGATGCATTAAAAAAAGGACATGGTCTATACCCATAACTCTTTTTTGTAAAGTCCTTACCGGCACATAAACAAAGTCGTCAAAATCCAGAGTCATTACCGCTCCTCTTTCTTTAAGGATGCCAATAACCCGGAATTTTTTTTGGCGGATTTTAACAAACTCACCCAGAGGGTCAGAATCGCCGAATAATTTCTCTTTCATTTTAGAGCCCAGAACCGCTACCGGCGCCAAAGATTTATCTTCAGCGTCGGTAAAAAACCGACCGGTATCAATTTCGCTTTTATCCATATCTATAAAACTGGCGCTTACCCCGAACAGAAAAGCTTTTTTTAATTCATTGCCATAACTTACCTGTTCCTGCCCCATTATGCCGGCATAACTTTGTTTTATGTTTGGTAATTTATCAATATCTTCCATATCTTCCAAAGTTAAAGTCGTCACCTGCACGCCAGTGGCTAAATTCGCTCCGGATTGAGCTTCGCCAGCCGTGCCCTTTTTTGTGCTCGGCACTTTTATTTCGGTTTCAATCGTATCCGAACCGCCGAAAGATTCCACTTCCCCCAAAATCAGATTGTTTATACCCTCGCCGGCGGAAAAAACAATAATCACGCTGGCGATGCCGATAACCATGCCTAAAACCGTAAGGCCAGTCCTTACTTTATTGGCGTGCATCGCCTGCCAAGAAATCTTGATTGTGCTTCTAATATTCATTTGTTTTTTGCTTTCCCTGTCCCGCCTTAGCGGTGATTGTTTTTTGTTTTTTTGCTTCCTTGTTTTTTTGTTTTTACTCGTAATGCAGCGCCTCAACCGGTTCAAGATGGGAAGCTTTGCGGGCCGGATAAAGTCCAAAAACCAAACCAACCAAAGACGAAACTCCCACGGCCAGGATAATGGAAATTAAAGAAATAGAAAATTTCCAATCATAACCTAAAAAATTAGCTACGATAGAAACCAAAAGAGAAACAGCGGTGCCAACAACTATGCCGATTATTCCGCCGATTAAAGTTATAGAAACGGCTTCAACTAAAAATTGGTTTGAAATATTGGAATTAGTGGCGCCGACCGCCTTGCGTAAGCCGATTTCCCGCGTCCTCTCGGTCACGCTAACGAGCATTATATTCATAATTCCGATCCCGCCCACCAGTAAGGATAGAGCCGCCATGGCCGCCAAAAAATAACGCAAGGCGTCGGTAATGGTTTTTATCATATCCAAAGCTTGCGCCGCGCTATTAACGGTAAAATCATCACCGGCGCCGCTTTGATCTTTAATATCGTGCTTATCCCGCAAAGTAATCTTTACTTCTTCCATGGCCTCGGTGATATTTTCTTCATAATCAACCTTAGCCCTGATTAAATTAATATGGTTAACCCCGAGCATCAGCTTCTGCATCGTCCGGATAGGCAAAAATATTTTGTCGTCATAATCCTGAAAAGCAACCGTCCCCCTTTCGGCCATCACTCCGATTACTTCAAAAGTATGCTTTTTTATTTTAATTCTCTGACCCACCGCGTCCGATTCGCCGAAAAGCTCGTCCTTAACCGTGCTGCCCAAAACCACGACTTTAGCTAAATTTTTTTCTTCCTCCTCGGAAAAAAAGCGACCCTTGGCCACTTCCCCTCCTTCCACGTTCATCATATCAAAAGTACAGCCGCTTAAATTAGTGTCATAAGTATGCGAACCCCAGCTGGCCGTGCCTACGCCATTGGAATAAGCGACCACGGCTGCCAAGTGGGGAGCATTTTTCTTGTCCCTTAAAGCGACAGCATCTTCATAGGTAAGAGTCGTGATGACAATGCCCATGGCGGAAGCCGGCGGGCCTTCGTCTTCGGCTTTGCCCGGCAGGACCCCGATTAAATTCGTTCCCAAACTTTTAACTTGAGCCAGAATAAGACTTTGGGCTCCGGCCCCGACCGCCATAATAATAATAACCGCCCCGACGCCGATTACAATCCCGAGCATCGTCAAAAAACTTCTAACCTTATTAGCTAGAAGCGAAGTGGTAGAGTTTCGGATACATTGTTTTATCAGAGAAAACATAAATTACAAATAATTTCTAATTCTCAATTTCTAATTTCTAAACAATTTCTAATAACCAAATTTTCTAATTTCTAAATTTAACGAAACAAATGATTAAAAATTAAAAATTGTTTGAAAATTTAAAATTAGAAATTGAAAATTTATTTAAGTATCTCCCCGTCCCTAGCTATTCTCTTATTAGACACCTGATAATCGTCAACTATCAATCCGTCTCTAATTTTCATAATCCGGTCCGCGTGTTCCGCCGTGTAGGTTTCATGAGTGACTAAAATTATGGTATTGCCCGCGTCGTTAAGCTTCTGGAGGATTTCCATAACCTGGACGCCGGATTTAGAATCCAGGTTGCCGGTCGGCTCATCGGCAAAAACCACGGAAGGGTTATTAACCAAAGCTCGGGCAATCGCCACTCTTTGCTTCTCCCCGCCGGAAATTTGGTTCGTAAAATAATTTAACCGATGCCCTAACCCCACGCTTTCTAAAACTTTTTTAGCTCTTCCGTTGTGGTCATTTTTATCTTCCGAATAAATTAAAGGCAATTTCACATTATCCAAAACGGTCGTCCGCGGCAATAAATTAAAAGCTTGAAAAACAAAGCCGATTTTCTTATTGCGCAAGCCGGCTAACTCGTCGTCGCTTAAATTATTAACATTTTCCCCTTCCAACTCATAGGTGCCGCTCGTCGCCCGGTCAAGCAAGCCCAAGATATGCATTAAAGTAGATTTGCCGGAACCGGATGGCCCCATAATCGCGACAAATTCGCCTTTAGCGATATTAAAAGAAAGGCCGTGTAAAACTTTAGTCACGACCTCGTCTGTCCGATATTCTTTTTTTAAATCTTTTACCTGAATTAAAGGGTTTGACATTTGTTTATATTATTTCCCATTTTTTATAAAGGTTATTACCTGGTCGCCCTCCCTTACGCCGGATAAAACTTCTACCATGCCCTCGTCACCGCGCAAACCGATTTCTACCGGCGTCTCAATAACTTTCTTGCCAACCAAAATCCTTACATACTTACCGTTGCCGTTTTTTTCCACTATTGCCCGCGAGGGCATAATCAGCGCTTTATCTTTAAACGCGGTGGTAATAATAATATTAGCGGTCATGCCTGACTTTATGTTCGCCATTTTCACCTGATCTTTTTCCGAAAGCTCCACTTTAACTTTATAGTAAATTACGTCCTGAATAATTGTTTCCGCCGGTTCTATGGAATAAACTTTGCCGGAAAATTTCACCTCATCCCCAAAAGCGTCTAAAGTAATTTCGGCCGGATTATCTTTTCTTATTTTCGCGATATCGGCTTCCGAAATATCAACCTCAACCTCAAAATTATTTTCGCCCAAGATCGCTACGGCCGGCTTGGCCGCCGTCACTTGCTCTCCCAGCTCATATTCAATCCTTACTACCGTCCCGCTAATCGGCGCTTTTATAATACTGTCTTCAATCTGCTTTTTCGTTAAAGCCAAAGCCGCTTCAGCTTGTTTAACCTGGGCCCGGTACAAGGACACATCCTGAACTCTGGCCGGCGATTTAAGCTCTTCAAACTGGGCTCTGGCCACCTGCCAGGCCTCCTGGCTGGTATTAACTTTTGATTGAGCGGCCGCGATCTTCTGCTCTCCGGCCAGCCGGACAGAAGCTAAAGAGTTCCTGGCCGATTTTATGGCATTAGCCAGGTCTGTTTTGGCTTTGTCTAAATCATCCTCGGCTTCCGCCACTTTTGTCTGGTAGGTTAAAACTGCGTCTTCTAAATTATGCTGCGCCGTCTGGACAGCCGAAATCGCCGTGCTGATAGCGGTAATCTGCGCGCTAATGGCCGTCTTATAGGCATCAAGTTCGGTTTGGGTAAAAGAGGAAGACACTACGCTATTTTCCAAAGCTTTATAGCAGTAATCAAGGGCTTCAAAAATTTTGTTTAAAGCAGTGAGAGTATCTAAGCTAGCCGTAATTACAATAGCATTGGTTTGGGTTTGCTTAGCGGCGGCTAAACTGTTGCCAGCTGCTGTAAATAAATCAAGGCCATCATCATAGGAACCGTGGGTATTGGTTAAATAAATTTTGTTTTTAACGCTTAAAACATCTTCAATGTAGCTATCGTCTAAAATGGTGTTTATATTGTCCAGAGCGGTATTGGCCACAACCAGTTTGTTATCAATGGTTGTTAAAGCCACATTTCTTTTATTGCTAATTGACTGCTCATAAGTGCTCTTGGCATTGTTTAAATCCGTCTCCGCTAAAGATATGGCCTGCTCATAAGAAGTAATATCATCCGCTTTGCTTGATTCTAAATCATTAAGACTTTTTTCCGCCTGGGAAATATCTTCCGCCACGGCTTTGGCGATTTTATCAAGCTCTTCTAAATTAGCTAAATAAGTCGCTTTGGCCTGGTCAACCTGGGCCGCGGAAACGGCGATTTCTTTGACAGTGGCGCCAGAAAGCAATTTATTTAAATTGGCGTTAGCCACGTCTAAATTGGCCTGCGCCTCCTGCTCTTTTAAGGAAAAGGAACTATAATCCAGTTCAGCCAGAACCTGATTCTCTTTTACTTTGTCGCCGATACTTACTAATATCTTCCCGATTTTGCCGCTTTGCAGAAAACTTAACTCGATTTCCTGGGAGGCCTTAACCATGCCGACTTCGCTTACGGTCTGGGTTAATCCGCCTCTAACTACCGCCGCCGTTGTGTATTCCACTACCTCTTTTTTCCCGACAATAAAAAATACGGATAAAACCGCAATTACTACTAAAATTATCAATGAAATTTTTGTCTTTTTCCCGATAAATTTCATAATCATCAGCCTTGCCCCGTTAAATTTATTATAACTATTTAGGAGGGCAGAATACCAACTTCTTTTCCCTGTCTGCCTGTGCAGGTAGAGAAATAACCCTTATTTAATGGGGTTTATTTCCCCCTTTCCAGGTTAGAAATAATTTTTTTGACCTTAGAAATAAAATCATCAACGCTAACATCGCTTTTGGCAAAATAATATTTCACCCCGAGATTTAAACTCCGGTTTCGGCTGTCCTGGTCGCTTAAGTTAGTAAAAATAAATACAGGCAGAAGAGAAATTTCTTCGTCCGCTTTTATGGCCTTTATCGCTTCAAATCCGTCCTCAACCGGTAAAATTAAATCCAGGACGATAAAGTCGGGCTTAAACCTTTTTATTTCCGTAAGCAGACTTCCAATTTCCATATTGCCGCTGCTTGTCCCGACTTGGAACCCCTCCAGACTAAATTTAGCTTGTAAGCTGGACAAAACATTAGCATCATCTTCAATTATAAATACTCTTTTTGCCATATTTTTATCCAGCATCTTTTATAGGGCTTAATATCCTATTTAAAAGATGCTCAAATTTATTATAGCAATATTGAACTTTTTTTACAACTCTGGCTAAATTTTCGCTTATTTTCGGGTTTTTTAAAAAAATAAAGGCGGGTTTTTGTGAACCCGCCCGGCTCTTCTTTCAAGAGCCATTCTTCGCCGTTCAGCTTACGTTATTGTTTCCGCCACGGGGATTCACCTGGAGATCGTGCAGCCGGCTGTTTCCACCATTGAAAACTTTTTCGAAACCGTTAATGCGTCGCCCGTTATTGTTACGGGCGTTTCGGTTGATTACCATTGCGTTTTCCTCCTTGAGGAAAAAATCATGAATGATTTCCTGGGGCCTAAGGCCTCCAGACGATAAAGAGCTATGAGCTTCCTACAAAGAGCTATAGCCCTTTGTTTAACTCTCTTATATTATAACTAATCTATTTGATTTTGCCAAGAACTACCCGTTGATAATTTCTTCCAAATATTTTTTGGCTTCCATCTGCCTTTTTAGGGGATTTTCCAATTCAATCGCGCAAATCGGGGGTAAATACTTAACATATCTTTTAACATAATCCAATTCGGATAAATCCTTTAGCCAGTGGCTATTATAATAAGCCATCCGGCCTTCCTTCTCTTTAAGATAAAACGGAGTTTTTCTCATAGCGGAGATATGGCCGCAGCCAACTTTATATTTTTTTAAAAGTTTCGGCATTTTTTTGAAACTGGCGATTTTTTGGATCCGGCCATAATCTTCCCAGTGGCTGATATCAAGGCAGAGGCCGGCGAAAATATCTAACAAAGGTATTAAATTATCAGAAAGCGGCCGGTTATTTTCCAAATAAATCCGCTTTAAATATTTTCTGCTTCTGGCGATAAAACTATCGTTTACTTTATCAAAATGAGTATTAAAAACTTTAGCGCCGAACCTTTTTTCCAGATAGGCAAACTCCCATTTTTGAAAATCGTGCCTTACATGGACAAAAGGTATTTTTTTAAGGCCGGTTTTTTCCAGTAATTTATAAAGCCGCCTTCTTTCCTGGATTCTTAAGCAAGTGGGAAAAAGCGCGATTTCTTTTAATCCCAATTCGTCAATCTCTTTAACTTTCTTTTGCCAGTCAGACTTAGTGATTGTTGTCAGGCCTAAAAGTAGTTTTGGTCTCATAATAAACAAGTCGAAAGTCTATCACCGCCATCAAGCGGGACTCCGCCTACATTAATTAATAAGGTGGAGGGATAAAGTTAAAAGTCCATAAAGTTTCCTATAAGTTCTTTCGTTATGCGTTATGCGTTATGCGTTATGCGTTATGCAATTCTATTTTTTCACTTCTTTATAATTCTCCACAAAACCTTTACCCTTAAGCGGCCGCCACCACTTTTCATTTTTCTTGTACCATTCTACCACCTCGTCAAGGCCCTGTTCAAATTTAATTTTTGGCTGCCAGCCCAAATCATTTTTCATCTTGGCAATATCAAGCAAATACCGGCGGTCATGTCCGGGCCTGTCTTCCACGTATTTCTTCATGGATTCATCTTTTCCCAACCTCTTTAACACCGCTCCGGCAATTTCTTCAATGCTTTTTTCAATACCCGTGCCGACATTATAAGCCTCGCCGATTTTACCTTTCTTAATAATTACATCAATCGCCAGGCAATGGTCATCAGTATGGATCCATTCTCTCTTGTTTAAACTGCTCTTGAACAGTGGGATTGGCTCATTATCAATTAAATTAGAAATAAACCTGGGAATTACCTTTTCCGGAAACTGGTACGGCCCATAATTATTGGCGCAATGACTTATAGTTACGGGTAATTTAAAAGTGTGAAAATAACTCATTACCTCATGATTTGCTCCGGCCTTAGAAGCGTTATAAGGGGTTTTAGGGGCGTAAGGATCACTCTCTTTAAAAGCCCGGTCTTCATCCAAAGCCAAGTCGCCGAAAACTTCGCAGGTTGAAATATGATGAAATCTTATTAATCCGGCTTCCTTAGCCGCCTCTAAAAGCATCTGGGTTCCCAAAACATTGGTTTTAACAAAAATATCAGGTTCCACCATGGCTCGTCCGTTATGGGATTCGGCGGCGAAATTCACAATCACATCAATTTTTTCTACTTTTAACAACTCAATATTCTTTTTTAAATCCCCTATATCACCTTTGACGAACTTATAATTAGGGTTGTCGGCGATATCTTTCAAATTCTCTAAATTCCCCGCGTACGTCAAAATATCAAGATTGACAATTTTGTCATCCGGATATTTTTTAAGCCAATAATGAATGAAATTAGAGCCGATAAACCCAGCTCCGCCCGTTACTAAGAGTTTCATAATTTTTTATTTTTTATATTTTATTTTTAATTTTTTCTGCCATCTCCTCCGCTTCCCCCTCCCCATATTTTCCCTGCGGCCAAAGCTTTAACCCGTCTCCCTCTTTTCGCGGAATTATATGAAAATGAAGATGAGGAATGATTTGCCCCGAGACGGGATCATTATTTTCCATCACATTATATCCTTCCACGCCTAAACCATCTTTCACCGCCTTCCCCACCTTTTTAATAGCTGCCGCCAGTTTGGCTAATTCGCCTTCAGGAATTTCTTCCAGATTAGCGTAGTGCTTCTTCGGTACGACTAAAGTATGCCCGGGATTTACCGGCGCGATATCTAAAAAAGCTAAAATGTCTTCGTCTTCGTACACTTTAAAACTGGGAATAACGCCGGCAATAATTTTACAAAAAATACAGTCCATAGATTAGATTTTAAATTTTAGGTTTTAGGTGTTAGTTATTAGTAATTTGTGGATTAGCATTATACTGTTTCCCCTTCTCATTGCTAAATTTTTTCGTTATTTTCGTTTTTATTCGTATTTTTGTGTTTTCCGGCTGTTAATGGATCTAAGGGCAATTCCACGAAGAAGGTCGTGCCTTTATTAACTTCACTGGTAAACCAGATTCTGCCTTCATGGTAATCAATGATATTTTTTGCCACGAACAGGCCCAGGCCGTTGCCTTCCGGCTGAAAACTTAAAGCGTTGGCCCCGCGGAAAAATTTCGTAAATATCTGCTCCCGCGATTCTTTGGATATGCCGATGCCGCTGTCTTTTACCGTGATGAGCGCTTTGCCGTTTTCCAGACGGCCGTCAACCTTAACTTCGCCTCCTTTATCCGTATAAATTATGGCGTTTTCAATCAAACTCGCTAAAACCAGTTTAATTTTATAGGGGTCAAGTTTAACTTCCCCTAAATTCTTATCTAGCGCCAGATCAAATTTAACTTTTCTTTCTTCGGCTAACTCCCGGAAAGGCCTGCTTACTTCTTCTATTAATTTGCCTAAATCGATTTTTATGAATTGATAATAATATTTGCCTTCTTCAATAGAAAAAACTTCTAATAAGTCATCAACCATTTTTATCAGCTTCTCGTTGTATTCGGCGCATTGCAGTAAAACCTTTTTCTGCTTCGGCACCAGCTTCCCGAAATTGCCTTTAAGAAGAAGGTCAAAAGCCCATTTAATAGCGGAAAGCGGGGTTCTTAACTGGTGGCCGGCAATCATAATAAATTCCGATTTCATTTTGTCAACAAATCTTTCCCGGGAAATATCATGGATAATCTTGGCGGTTCCGATTAATTCATTATCTTCGTCTATAATCGCCACCGTATAAATCCGCAAAACTTCATCGCTCCGGCCCGCCGGTTTTAGTTCCTCTCTCTTTTTATACTTCTCCTTAAAAATCTCCAATAAATCAATTTTGTCTTTGCTTACGCTTTTTATCTTTTTGCCCAAAACTTCTTTAGCCGAAAAATCCAGCAATTTTTCCGCTCGGGAATTAACCGCTTCAATAATTCCTCGTCGGTTGACGAAGACCAAACCGTCGGACAAGTTAGCCAGAATCGCCCTCTCTTTATCTCTTTCTTCCCTGATTTCTTCTTCTCTTTTTCGCAAGGATCGGGCAATTAAGCCGGCGAACATCCCCGCGATATAAAAACTTAAAATAATAGCGATTAGGTTAGTGATGACCGCGGAATAATTAAAGGCCAAAGCGTATTCATAAGCGAGATTGTAGCGGGAGAAAAAAGGAATGGCTTCAAAATACTGCGCCAGTATCAAACCGCCGTACAAAACGCTGGCAACGCTGGAAATAAATAAAACGCCGACAAAAGAGTAGAAAAAAGCCGAAACAATAATGTTGTAGAAAAAATAAAGAAAAGAAATGCTGGTTAAGCCGCCGGCGTAAAAAATTATTAAAATATAAAAAAGAAAGTCAAGGGTTAAATTGAAAAAACTGATAATTTTAATCCCGATAAGAGAAATTCTTTCCGGTTTCCGCAAATAAAAGAAAAAAATTAAGTTCAGGCCGTAAGAGCATGAACCCATAAAAATCATCAGATACAAAGGAAAATTAGTATTAGGCGCGTCAACGATTTTCTCCGATAAACTGCTGGTAATTTTTGAAGCCAAACCGATTAAAACAATGCCGCTCGTATAAAGCCAGCGTCCCTTTACTAAAAGCCGGTTAACCTCAACCAGTCTTAATTTTTCTCTAAAAAATTTATCCATAATGCGTTATGCGCTAGGCGATACGAGATACGCGATGTACGATACGCGTTCCACGCTAAGCGATTTTATAAGGTGAGTCTTCCCGGCCTTCCCATCTTATTTCATCAACTTCTTCATTTTTACCCTCTCCCTTATATAATTTATCCGGCAAATTTATACTCATTCCTCCTTCGGCAGAAACGCATTTATAGCCATGCACTACTCCCGGCGGCACAATCACCAAGGAAGGGTCTGATGCTCCCACTTTTATTTCCATACTTTCGCCCTTAGTTTTAGAATTCTCCCGCCTGTCCCAAAGATAAAGGAGAAATTCTCCCGGCCCGACAAAAATGAACCGGTCAGTTTGCTTAACATGCTCGTGCGGCCCGCGCGCCACTCCGGGCTTAGTTAAGCTCACATAACTCATTACCGGCGAAAATCCATCCTCATCCTGCCGAAAAATTTCGGTTAACCATCCTCGGTCGTCATCGTATTTTTTCAATTTTTTTATTATCACGCCTTCAATCATATTCTTAAATCTTAAATCTTAAATCTTTTATTGTCAGCAACCCGTTCTGCGCTCCCTGCTTCGCTATTACTGAAGCCGTAGCCCTTATTCCCAGATACATCGCTTTGGCAATATCGCCTTTATAAAATTCCAAGCCGGCTATAAAAGAAGAATTAAAAGCGTCGCCCACGCCGGTTGTATCAACCCGTTTTTTCTCCTTTATTATATTCTGGTGATAAAACTTCTGGCCATCATAAGCGTCCGCCCCGTCTTTACCCCGGGTTATGACCACAATTTTTGGCCCCCAGGATTTAAGGACTTTCAGAAGCTCCTTGGGATTATTTAAAAACTCATGGCTTTTCTTTTTATACTTAGGATCTGAAACTATTAGCTCGATCGCTTCATCTTTGTTAACGAAAAAGATAGCGGTTTTAGCGATAAATTTCTTTAAATTTTTTACTCCGCTATCAAGCTGGACATGCCCCGGATTCCAGGCGACTTTTAAACCCTTTACGGAAAATACTTTATTTAACACCTTCTCCCATTTCCCTGACAAAGAGGTTATAGAAACCCATTTAGCATTTCTTAGGCTTCTTAATTCCTTATTCCTAATTCCTAATTCCGAGTTCGCTGCCCGGTCGGAAAAAACGATTTTTTCCGGATTAATTAGAACAAAAGAAAAACCAGTTTCTATTCCTTTTATTTTCTGTACCAGCTTCGTATCTACTCCACGCTTTTTTAAATTGGCAAGCACCCTTTTCCCTCGCTCATCATCGCCAATAGCGATTAAGCTTGCGACGCGAAAACCTAATCCGGCAAGGTTAACCGCCATGTTAGCCGCACCCCCGCCAAAAGTAGAATAAGATTTATCAATCTTCATTTTAGCGCCATATTCAAAAGCTAGTAGCTTTTGTCTTAGGATATCTTTTTTATTGTCTATTAAAATTCCTTCGCGAGTGTAAAAAGTTATGTCTTCGGTGGCTCCGCCGATGGTGATTACATCGTATCTCGCCCCGTTAGAAATTTTGTTATTTTTTTTCTCCATATAATTTATAAGGTATTGTTTATCTTATTAAATATTTGCTATGCCCCCTAGTTAGATTTCTAACGGGGTTCATATTTATGTTTTTGTTTTTCTTCTCCGCCAGCTGGCGGATTGAGTTGACAAAATATTTATTATGTGCTAATATATTATGTTAGTAAAATTGCTCATTATATCTTGATTTTAACATATTTCCTCGAAAGGGGGAAAGGTGATGGAATGGATAATTATTGTCTATCTAATAACCCATGCCGATAAGGAAGGACTTACCTGGCTAGGATGGTTGTTGGAAAGATGGGTTGGCAAGTTATATGACAAGTGGCCTGGGCTAACCGAATTTCGGTGGCTCAATAAGCTATTCTGGGTGGCTAACCCGGGAATGACATGGAGAGGAAAGAGGAGAATTAAAAAACTCCGATTTATCCTTAAAAAACTTCTCCCGGATGGGCCAGCGGCAATCTACTGCGGAACCGGAAAAAGAAATCGGGATGTAGCAAAATGTCTTGGCCACAACTTAAAAGACATCTATTTCTCCGATATCTGGGGAGGACCGGCTACCCTTGTAAAAGTCGGCATCAGGAAAATGGTGATATTGGCGGACGGGACTCTTGTTGATTATAAAGAGAGATTTCTGTCCAGCAAAGACCTTGGAGATGCGGCTAAAGACGCTATTAAACATCTCCTTAGTGGTTCCGTTATTGACTCCGGCCGGCCCACTCTGCTTAGAGTATTTAAAGACATTCTTGAAGCGGAGGAATGCCAAAACGGTGCTATCTATAAAATCTCAATCTTTTCCGACGGAAAAATTGAGGTGGAAGTAGCGGTAAAAGGCATTTTCCTGGAAGACGCAAAAACCAGGAAAGCGGCGGCCCACGTCTAACATCTGTTTTTTCTATACACGGAGATTGCTTAGCAACTTAGCAACCGCCGTTTTTTTATCCCGCACCTTGCTCTCAAAGGG
>JAQTSG010000019.1 GCA_028711415.1 Patescibacteria group bacterium
ATGTAAGATCGAATATCAAAAATGCTTATGAATTAGCAAATTTTAGACCTGCTGTGGCAAAGAGTATTGCAAGTTTTGCGACTAAGTATCGAAACCGAGGTCGCAAACAAGCAATTCGTAGGCATCCCTTTAAAGGGATTTGCGAAAAGAGCAAGTTGTCTCTTAAAAGAGAGGATGCACATCTTGACGAGCTTGATTCTAAAAAAGGTTATGAAGGACGGGTTCGCTGGGTATGTCCGAAAGCAAATAATAGTGGCAGAAAATCCTGCGGGAAATGTTAAAAGTACAAAAAGTGCAATGAGATTAGTTTTTGGTTATTATTCCGCACTTGTCTGTCCGCCCTCGGAGGAATGTGGCATTCAGGATTCATGTGATAGGACCCTGGATTCCCGCTTTCGCGGGAATGACAGAAGGGGGGGTATAAGATAAGTGGGAAATAGTTAATATGGTAAACGATAAGAAAAAAGTGCTGATTTTAACCGGCCCCGG
This sequence comes from Patescibacteria group bacterium, assembly GCA_028711415.1. GTDB lineage: Bacteria > Patescibacteriota > Patescibacteriia > Patescibacteriales > JAQTRU01 > JAQTRU01. Next base: position 490 of record JAQTSG010000019.1, read on the forward strand.
GGGGTCGGGTAAAACCACAATCGCTGATTTGTTAGTTAAGAGGCGCGGTTTTGTTAAAGTTGACGGCGATTATTTAGATAGTGAATTTTTTCCCGAGGGGCGCCACTGGCTGCCGGAAAATTTTAAAAAATTAAAACAAGCGCATGATAAAATTTTTGCCGAAGTAAAAAAGTCGTTCAATCAGGGCGAAAATAACGTTGTTCTTGATTATATAATCTTTGGCCATTATTTAGAATTTTTTGAAAGGTTTAAAAAAGAATTCGGAAGTAGTTTAGAAATTAAAGTTTTATTTCCGACCAAAGAGGAGATGATAAAAAGAGACAAAGAGCGCGAATGTTGGACAACCGGAATTGAACGCATATCAGCGGTTCGCTCCGAATTTGAAGCCATCAGAAATGAAGCGGGCGAAGATAACTTTATTGACACAACCGGACAAACGCCGGACGAGACTTTTGAGAAATATTTTAAGGGTTAAAGATTGGAGGAAAAAAGGATATCGCAAACCCTTTATGGGTTTACGATCCCGCGCGTAAAATTATAATCAACTATCAAAATTTTGGAAATAAAAAGAGCCGCGAGAACTACAGTGGGTATCTAATCCACATCTCGCGGCAGCCCAGCGCATTGCGCCTGGCGGAAAAAGTGGGAGAGGGCCAATCCTCACCACCGCCGGTTTAAGAGTAGCAAAGATATATAGAAAAGGCAAGGATGATTATGAGACTTTGGAAATTGTCTGGGGCGAGAAATGGGTGAAAAGGATATCGCAAACCCTTTATGGGTTTACGATATCCCACGCGTAAAACTATGATTAGTTATCAAGATTTTGAAAAAGTGGATATAAGAGTTGGGGAAATTATAAAAGTGGAAGATTTCCCCGAAGCCAAAAAGCCGGCCTATAAACTTACTATAGATTTCGGTCCGGAAATCGGCATTAAAAAATCATCTGTCCAAATTACGAAGCGCTATACGAAAGAAGAGCTCGTAGGAAAACAGGTGATAGGAGTAGTAAATTTTCCGCCTAAACAGATTGGCCCGTTCGCATCCGAAGTTCTGACTCTCGGATTGCCGGATGAAAATGGAGATGTGGTATTATTGGCGCCAACGAAAAAAGTGCCGAAGGGCGGGAGAATGTTTTAAGTTTTTGGGCAGGAAAAATATGAAAATTTTAATCGGCACAAATAATCAGAATAAATATAAAGAATATAAAAGAATTCTTAACATTTACGCTCCTGAATTTGAGATAATCGGTTTAACGGAAGCGAAGATAAGCGATGATATAGAAGAAACGGCTGATAATTTATTGGACAACGCTAAGGAAAAAGCGGATTTTTTCGGAAAAAAATCCGGCATCTTAACTTTAGCGGATGACACCGGTTTATTCGTGGACGCTTTAGGAGGCGAACCCGGAATTTATTCTCATCGTTGGCATGAAGGCAGTGATTATGACCGGTGCGTAAAATTATTGGAACGGCTCAAAGGTATTCCGGAAGATAGGCGCACCGCGCGTTATATCGGAGTGGTCGCGGCCTATAATCCTTCTATTAATAAATTTTGGGCGTATGAGGTCCGAGTTGAAGGTTTAATTTCCAATGAATTTGGGAACGGCGGCGGTTTTGGTTATGACCGAATATTTAAAGTTAAGTCAGCCGGAAAATATTATTCGGAACTTTCGGAAGAAGAAATGACCCAAATCAGTCATCGCGGGATAGCCGTTAAGAAATTATTTTTGGATAAAGATTTCTTAAAATAATTTAGGTTTGACTAATTTTAAAAAATAAATTAAGATATTTAAAAATAACAGCACATTAACCTTATAAGGGGGATATGGCCCATGAAACATGATATAAGGCACCGTGATGTCAAACGAGGGGGCAAAAAGCGATCGGGCGCGCATACCTGCCGGAGATGTGGTGCAGGTTTGAGTAAATCAAGTATTAAAAAGGGCAAGACTATCTGCCCTAAGTGTGAATCAAAATAAAATATAGCAAGAATATTTCTGCCCAGAGAAAAAAATATTGAACCCGTGGTTGACGCAACGCCACGGGTTTTTTGACTTTTATCATTTTTTAGGTTATTTTATAAGTATGAGTCATGTAACATGATTTTTTAGTTTATGGAGAAAAAAGATGGAAAAAACCCACAAAGCAAAAACCTCTTTCCGGCTATGGAAGAGGAGGTTTTAAATTTTTGGGAAGAAAACAAGATTTTTGAGAAATCCGTAGAAAAAGGCAAAAAGGATTATATTTTCTATGATGGGCCGCCGTTTGCGACTGGCACGCCTCATTATGGGCATATCGTGGCCAGTTTAATGAAAGATATTGTGCCGCGGTACTGGACGATGAAGGGCTATCGGGTAGAGCGTAAATGGGGCTGGGATTGCCACGGCCTGCCGATTGAAAATATCGTGGAAAAGGAGATGAAAACCAAGAGCAAGAAAGATATTGAAAAAATGGGAGTAGATAAATTTAATGAACAATGCCGGAGCAAGGTTTTGGTTTATGCTAAAGAATGGGAGAAAACCGTAAGAAGGATGGGCCGCTGGGTGGATATGAAAAACGCTTACAAGACTATGGACTTAGATTATATGGAAAGCGTTTGGTGGGTGTTTAAACAACTTTGGGACAAGGGTTTGATATATAAAGATTACCGCTCAATGCATATCTGCCCAAGATGCGAAACAACTTTGTCGCAATCAGAGGTGGCGGAAGGGTATAAGATGGTCAAAGATTTATCAGTGACGGTTAAATTTGAAGTCACGAATGCTAACGAATTAAAAACGAATTTAACGAGTGAGGATAAAGTGTATTTGCTGGCTTGGACTACTACACCCTGGACATTGATTGGGAATGTAGCGTTGGCAGTTGGCGAAAAAATTGACTATGTAATTATCAATTATGAAGGATATCAGCAGATACTAGAACATACAGAAAATAGAGAAGTGAAAGAATTTTCTAGAATTTCGAAAGGTACCTATATCTTAGCGAAAGATATTGTTTGGAATAATTTGCAATCCAATGCAGGATTGATGCAAGAAGTGAGACTGCTTGTCGGTTATTATAGCAATGATGAGATGAAAGGCGATCTTCTTAAAAATATTGCACCTGACGTTTTCTTTAAGAAGTATTCTTTCAAGATAATAAAAGGCAAAGATTTAGTTGGCTTAGAATATAAACCGCTATTTAAATCTATAGAAGTTTGGTTTTCTAGAGATAGCACACCCTTATCACATTTATTAAAAACCGTTCATTCAGGCAAGAGGAGTGATATTCTTGATGGTCAAGCAATTCAAAATAAAAGAGGTAATATTAACAAAAAAATTTTTAAGATATACTCCGCTAATTTTGTTAATACAGATGAGGGCACAGGTATTGTTCATATCGCACCAGCTTTTGGTGAAGACGATTTTAATTTAGCAAAAAAAGAGGAATTTAATGTAATGATACAGCATGTAAAAATCAATGGGAGACTTGATGATATTAATTCGTGTTATTATCCAGAAGAGGAAACACAAGATTGGAATCAACAAAAGTGGGAGCAGTGGAGAGATCTTATAATAGATAAACAAGAAAGTCGTAATGGTTTTATTGGAAAAGAAGTTAAACCAAAAGATAATCCGCAGGCAACGGACGTAGAAATTATAGAATATTTAAAAAAACAAAATTTACTGTTTAGCGAAAAAGAGTATGAGCATAGTTATCCGCATTGCTGGCGCTGTGAAACCCCGCTTCTTAATTACGCCACTTCTTCCTGGTTTGTTAAAATTACGGAAATAAAAAAGAAAATGCTTAAGCTGGCTAAGGAAATAAACTGGGTGCCGGCCCATATTAAAGAAGGTAGGTTCGGGAATTGGCTGGAAGGGGCGCGGGACTGGTCAATTTCCAGACAGAGATTTTGGGCATCGGTTATTCCAATTTGGGAGTGCGCTTGCGGAGAGAGAAAAGTAATTGGCTCGGTTGAGGAATTGGAAAAATTGAGCGGACAAAAAATAACGGATTTACATAAGCATATCGTGGATAAAATCACTTTCAAATGCGAAAAGTGCGGGGGTGAAATGAAGCGCGTTTCTGACGTTCTAGATACTTGGTTTGATTCCGGCTCTATGCCTTACGCGCAGATGCACTACCCGTTTGAGAATAAGAAAAAATTTGAAGCCAATTTTCCGGCCGAGTTTATTGCCGAGGGAGTTGACCAGACGCGCGCTTGGTTTTATTATTTACACGCCATTGCGACCGGCATAAAGAAAAGCCACGCTTTTAAGAATGTTGTTGTTAACGGCATAGTGCTCGCCGAAGACGGCAAAAAAATGTCTAAGCGGCTTAATAATTATCCGGATCCGATGGAAGTTATGGATAAGTACGGAGCCGACCCTTTGCGTTATTATCTTTGCGCTTCGCCGGTGATGAAAGCAGACAATATAAATTTTTCCGAAAAAGACATGGCGGAGCAGACGAGATTTTTTAATATTCTACTTAATGTTTTGTCTTTTTATAAGATGTTTGCCGGCGACCTTAAGGTGGAAAATTTAGATAAAAAAGATTTGGTTAATGTTTTGGATAAATGGATAACTGCCAGACTGGAGCAGACTAAGCAAATTATTACGGAAAAGATGGATAATTATGATTTGCACGCCATCCGTGAAATTCCGATTTTTATAAATGATTTATCAACGTGGTATGTGCGGCGGTCAAGAGACAGGTTTAAAGGGGATGATCAGGAAGACAAAATGCGGGCTTTGAAAACTTTGCGCCGGACTTTGTATCATCTGGCTAGAATTATGGCGCCGTTTTTGCCTTTCACGGCCGAGCATATTTATCAGGAATTAGGCGCGGACGTTGAATCTGTGCATTTGAAAGAATGGGCTCCAGTTAAAAAAGAGTGGATTGACAAGGATGTCCTAGAAAATATGGAAATGGTCAAAAAAATCGTGGAGTTGGGGCTAGCGAAAAGAGATGAAGCCGGGATTAAAGTAAGACAACCGCTTAATGAATTACGAATTACGAATTACGAATTACGAAAAGAATATGAGGAGCTTGTAAAAGATGAACTGAATATAAAAGAGGTGAAATTTGTTAAGGGAGATGAACTGGCGGTTGAGTTAGATACCGAAATGACGCCGGAATTGGTGGCTGAAGGAGTAAAACGCGAATTAACGCGGGCGATAAATAATTTGCGCAAAGAAACGGGTATGACTATTCAAGACCGAGCCGTAATTTATTACCAAACAGAAAACAAGGAAATAAAAGAGGTGTTTGAGAAATTCGGCGAGGAAATAAAGAAAGATACTTTGGCTAAAGAGATTCAGGTGGGTGGGGGAGGAAAGGTGGTTAAGATAAACGGGGAGGAAATTAAGTTGAAGGTTGAAAAAAAATAGGATTATTGGGATTCTTGTTTTTTTGTCATTCCCGCGAAAGCGGGAATCCAGAGTTAATCCGCAGGAAGTTTGGTTTATTGAAACGGTAAAAAAATAAAATGTTCGTGCCGCTTAATCCTGGATCCCGGCTCGTGGGCCGGGATGACAAAGGAAAAAATATGAAAATTGAGAAGAAAATTTGGCCGGAGTATTTTCAGGCAATTTCAGATGGCAGAAAAAAATTTGATTTGCGGCTGGCGGATTTTAAGATTGGCGAAGGCGATATTTTGGTTTTGCGGGAGTGGGATCCGAAAAAGAAAGAATATACGGGTCGGAGTTTAGAGAAGGAAGCGAAATATATCTTAAAGACAAAGGATATAAAATTTTGGCCGAAAGAAGAGGTTGATAAATATGGCTATCAGGTTATTGGTTTTTAATACCTATGAAGAAAAAAGTTAAAGCTTTAGTATTACTTTCCGGCGGGTTGGATTCTATGCTGGCGGCGAAAATTCTGATGGAACAGGGAATTGAAGTAACGGGGATTAGTTTTATCAGCTCATTTTTTGGGGCAGACAAAGCGGAAAAGGCGGCTACCCAGCTGGGAATTAAATTAAAGAAGATAGATTTTAAAAAAGAGCATCTGGAGATGGTAAAAAATCCGGCTTCAGGTTATGGGAAATGCCTTAATCCTTGTATTGACTGCCATGCCTTGATGATAAAGAGAGCCGGAGAAATAGCGAAAAAAGAAGGTTATGATTTTATTGCTACGGGTGAAGTTTTAGGACAGAGGCCAATGTCGCAAAATGGCGGCGCCTTAGAAAGAGTAAAAAAATTGGCCGGGACAGAAGTCCTGCGGCCTTTGTCAGCTTTGGTTTTGCCGGAAACGGAAATAGAAAAGAAAGGGCTGGTAGACAGAAAAAAATTATTAGATATAAGCGGCCGAAGCAGAGAAAGACAAATGGAATTAGCGAAAAAATACGGCCTTTCCTATCCGTCTCCGGCTGGCGGTTGCTTATTAACTGATCCGGCTTTTAGCCAAAGAGCGCGGGAGATGATAAAAAATTGGCCGAAATGCGGGCCGGAAGACATAGAGTTATTAAAATATGGCAGGATTTTTTGGCTCGGAGGAAAAACCTTAATGGTGATGGGAAGAAATAAAGAAGAGTGCCAGATGCTGGAGAAGATAGCGGGGAAAGGTGATGTAATAATAGAGTTGGAGAGTGAGATAGGACCACTCACCGTGGTGAGAATTTTCAATTTTAAATTTTCAATTTTAAAACAATTTTCAATTCTTAAATTACAAATTCCAGAAGAGCTAGATGTTAATGAGTTAAAGTTGGATGAAATTACAAATGAAGAAAAAATTTTAGGGACAGCGGCATTGCTTACCGGGTGGTATGCGACTAAGGCAAGGGGGAAGAAAGTCGTATATCGCATAACGCATAACGTTCAGTTTAAATCCGTTTTAATCTTATGCTAAATAAATATTAATAATATTTAAGAGTATTTACTTTCGTAAGTACTAAAGTAAGTACTAAAAAGTTATGAAAAAATTTTTGATTGTCTTGGTAATCGTCGTGGTTATTGTGGCCGGCTATGCTTGGGGCCTCTATAACAAGATGGTTACCGGATCGGAAAACGTTGATAACGCCTGGGCGCAAGTTGAAACCCAGTATCAACGCCGTTTTGATTTAATCCCGAATTTAGTGGAATCGGTCAAAGGTATGATGGCGCAGGAGCAGGAAGTGTTCGGTAAATTGGCGGAAGCGAGAACCCGTTATTCCGGAGCTTCTACTGTGAGCGAGAAAGCCGAAGCCGCGACCGAAGTGGAAAGCGCTTTAGGGCGGCTCTTGGTCGTTATGGAAAATTATCCCGAGTTAAAATCAGCGGAAAATGTCCAGACTTTGATGGCGCAACTGGAAGGCACGGAAAATAGAATCAGCGTGGAACGCAAGAGATATAATGACATGGCGAAAGAATTTAACGTAATGGTTAAGAGAGTGCCGGCAAAATGGTTTGCTTCTATGTTTGGCTTCGCGGAAAAAACTTATTTTGAGTCAGTAGCCGGTTCGGAGACCGCGCCAAAAGTGGAATTTTAACCCTCACCCCCGCCCTCTCCCGCTCATTCTTCACGGGAGAGGGAGCTATTCTAAATTATGTTTATTAAGGCAATAAAAAATGTTGTAGTTCTTGTATTATTATTTTTTGCGGCGATGCCTGCCCTGGCTTATTATAATCCGGGAACGCCGGTTGGTTTTGTTAATGATTACGCGGGAATGATGAGTGAGAGCGAAAGGCAGGGGCTAGAAACCAAACTGGTTAATTTTGAAAGCCAGACCAGCAATGAAATTTCCGTTGTCACCATTCCCAATCTGGACGGGGATACGATTGAAAACTTTGCGGTCAAGCTTTTTGAAGACTGGAAAATCGGCAAAGCGAAAAATGACAACGGCATTTTAGTTTTGGTTGCCAAAGAAGATAGGCAGATGCGGATTGAAGTCGGGTACGGCCTGGAAGGCGCTTTAACTGATGCCCAGAGTTTTTGGATTATTGATGATATAATGAAGCCGGCTTTCAGGCAGGAAAAATATTACGAGGGCATAGACCAGGCGATTGATAAAATTATAGCGGCCACTCAAGGTGAATACGTGCCGGAAAGTAAGCCGGCAAAAGGGTTGAGCTCTAACGCTTGGGAGAATATTTTTTGGTTTGGGCTTTTTGCCATTATATGGATGGCAAGCATTTTAGGCCGGAGCAAGTCTTGGTGGGCCGGCGGGATTGTCGGGGCAGCAATTGGCGTAATAATCGGAATAATCAAGGGTTTTGTTATTTTTGGTTTGGTTGCTCTGACGATTTTAATTCCTTTCGGCTTGCTGTTTGATTTCATTGTTTCTAAAAATTATACCAAACATAAAGCAAGCGGCACTATTCCCTGGTGGATTGGCGGCGGACGCGGAGGCGGCGGATTCGGCGGAGGCGGGTTCGGCGGGGGAGGATTTGGCGGTTTTGGCGGGGGTTCTTCCGGCGGCGGCGGAGCGAGCGGAAGCTGGTAATATCACATAACGCATATCTCATATCGCATAACATTTATAAAATAATGGGATGGAATAAAACAAAAATAAATAAGCATATCAAGGCGGCTGAACTTCTGAATAAAATAAAGGATGAAGCGTTTAAATATGTCAGGAAAAATAAAAATATTTCCGAATATGATGTCCAGCGATTTATAATGGGTAAATTTAAAATGAATGGGCTGCGAACGGACCGTGCGCCCATAATTGCTTTCAGGCAAAATACATCTTTTGTCCATTATTACCCCTCGCGACATTCTAAGAAGTTAAAATTAGAATCGCTGATTTTAATAGACATTTGGGCACGGTTTAAAGGAAAAAATTCACCTTTTGCTGACATCACTTGGATGGGATATTATGGGAAAAAGATTCCGCGGGAAGTTTCAGGAATATTTAAAATCATTATTAAGGCAAGGGACGGCGCTATACGATATATTGAAGATGTTTTAAGGCAGGGGAAAATTCCGGATTCTTATAAAATAGACAAAGCCGCCAGGGATATTATAAAGAAAAGCGGATTCGGGGATAATTTTTTGCATACCACCGGACATTCGCTTGGTTTTGTTTCGCCGCACGGAGGCAAGCGTATTGGCCCGAAGAGTAAGGGATTATTAAGAGAAAATGTTGCTTATACAATAGAACCGGGGATATATTTAAAAAATAAATTCGGCGCGAGAAGCGAGATTGATTTTTATATAAACTCGGACAGAAAGCTGGTTATAACAACCGGCCTTCAGAAAAATATTATAAGGTTTAATAATTGATTTAATTACTTCGTATTTATTATTATCTGAGGTTGACATAACCCTGATTTTCGTGTAATATTGTAAGGTTAAGAAATAACTCAAAATTATATGAATGTACAACAAATTTACGATTTAGCGGTGAAGATGGGCGTTAAAGCTGACCTTCGCGGCGAAAAAGATGTAAGGAAAAATTTAGCCAGAATAAAGGTTAAATATGAGAAAATGGGCAAGGAAGAAAAGGAAGAATTTGATAAGGAAAAATTAACCAATCCTTACAGCGATTCTAGAGTTCTATTTTCCGGCGGGAAGAAAGAGATAAAGAAGATTTTAATCGGAGTTGATATGGAAGGAGAAGAATTACTGTTGGCTGATAAATTGGGCGACATTGATTTAGTAATTGCTCATCATCCGGAGGGAGTAGCTTTGGCTGATTTGCACGGGGTAATGGATTTGCAATCAGAAGTTCTGGCCAAGTACGGTGTGCCAATTAATATTGCCGAAGCAGTCATCAGGCCGAGAATTTCCGAAGTTGGCCGCGGTATTTCTTCGGCTAATCACAACCGCAGCGTTGATATGGCTAAAATCCTGGGCTTGAATTTTATGTGTGTCCATACTCCTTGCGATAACTTGGGCGCGAATTATTTAGTGGAATTATTAAACAAGAAGAAGCCCGAGTTTGTGGAAGATGTTTTAAAAATGTTAAAAGAAATTCCGGAATTTAAAGAAGCGGTTATTCGCAAAGCCGGGCCGAAGTTATTTGTCGGCAATCCGGACGATAGATGCGGCAAAATCGTGGTAACCGAATTTACCGGCGGCACTTCCGGCTCAAAAGATATTTATGAAAAAATGGCGCAAGCCGGCATCGGTACGGTTATTGGTATGCATATGAGCGAAGAGCACAGGAAAGAAGCAGAGAAAGCCCATATCAATGTCGTGATTGCCGGGCACATGGCGTCTGATTCTTTGGGGTTGAATTTATTCTTAGATGAATTAGAAAAGAAAGGAATAAAAGTTGTGACGGTGTCAGGGCTGATTAGGGTGAAGCGGACGGGGCGGTAGGATTCTTAAGATTTTTAGGATTATTAGGATAAAGTTATCAGGCAGCTCGTTTCGGCGGGCTGTTTTGGTAAAAATTAAAATGAAAAATAATACTAAAATAAAACCTGAACTCATCGCCCCCGCTGGAAATATGGAGAAAATGAAAACCGCTTTTGCTTTCGGAGCGGATGCGGTTTATTTGGGCATACCGGATTTTTCTTTGCGCGTACGGGTTAATGATTTTACTATGGCCGGAATTAGCGAGGCGACAAAGTATGCCCATAATTTAGGAAAAAAAGTTTATGCCACGGTTAATATCTTTGCCCATAATGGTCATTTAAAAAAATTGCCGGAGCATATAAAAAAATTAAAGAAAATCGGCGTGGACGGAATATTTGTCTCTGATCCGGCTGTTTTAGGAGAAGTGAAGAAAATCTGGCCAAAAGCGAAAATTATCCTGTCTACGCAGGCAAATTGCACTAATTGGCAAGCGGCTAAATTCTGGCTTAAAGAGGGGGCAAAAAGAATAATCTTAAGCAGAGAACTGGAACTTTCCGAAATAAAAGAAATAAGAAAAAGAGTGCCAAAACTGGAGCTGGAATGCTTTATCCATGGGGCTTTGTGTATGGCCTATTCCGGTCGGTGTTTTTTATCCAAATATTTTAATGATCGCAACGCTAATTTGGGCGATTGCTCCCAGCCTTGCCGCTGGAATTATTTTATATCCGCGGAAAATCACGAAACTTTAGAGCTGGTTGAAGAGAAACACGGCAGTTATCTTTTAAATTCTAAAGATTTATGCTTGATTAAAAAGGTTCCGGAGATGATTGAGGCGGGCATAAGCGCTTTTAAAATTGAAGGCCGGGCCAAGAGCGTTTATTATCTGGCGAATGTCGTCGGGGCCTACAGAAAAGCGATAGATGTTATTCAAGAAAGCAAAAAAACCCCACTGCGCCAAGGCTTTGCGGGGCAAGCAAGAAAGCAAAAAAACAACGAGCTGAATTTTTTATATAAAGAACTAGAAGAAAAATTATATCACCGGGGTTATACGGAAGGGTTTATGTTTGGGAAGGGCGAGACCGCCCAGAATTTAGATAATTCCCACAAGATTCCGGAATGGGAGTTCTGCGGGCAGGTCGTCAAAAATAAAAATTTAAAAATAAAAAATAAAAAATACGATAATGAGATTATTGTAAAAATACATAATACAATGAAGGTCGGGGATGAGATTGAGATTTTAAGGCCGAGTTATGATATAATAAAGATGAGGTTGAAAAAGATGATAAATGCAGAAAATGGCAAGGAAATTCAAGAGGCGCACGGAGGAGGTAGTGAGGATGCGGTGTTTTTGGAAATAAAACAGGATGTGCCGGAGTTTAGCGTGATACGAAGACGCATGACTTAAATAATTTACAATTTCAAATTTTCAATTTTCAAACAATTTTTAATTTTTAAATTTCTAATTATTTATTGCATTGTAAAATTAGGTCATTGAAAATTGTTTAGAAATTAAAAATTGAAAATTAATCAAATATGATTTCATATTTAAAAGGAAAAATTTTGGGTAAGGGGCAGAATTTCGCGGTTGTGGAAGTTAGCAACGTCGGCTATAAAGTTTTTCTTAACCCTACTGCTTTGCTCAAATCGGAAGCCGGAAAAGAAATAGAGCTTTTTACTCACCAGTATGTGCGGGAAGACGCTTTGGATTTATACGGATTTAAAACTCCGGAAGAATTAGAATTTTTTGAATTACTTCTATCAATCTCCGGCATCGGACCGAAGTCGGCTTTAGGGGTTTTAGCTATTGCCAGCGTCGCCAATATTAAGGAATCAATTTCCCGCGGGGACCCATCTCTTTTAACCAAAGTTTCCGGCATTGGCAGAAAAACCGCGGAAAGAGTGGTTTTGGAATTAAGAGAAAAAATTGATCGGTTATCTTATGCTGGTAAAACTAAAGCTGGTGATGGAGCGGCAGTGAGCGGAGAAGAGATAGACGCTTTAATGGCTTTAGGTTATTCTATGACGCAGGCGCGGGAATCTTTAAAACAAGTGGACAGCAAGATTAAAGATAGCGGAGAAAGAATAAGGCAGGCCCTGAAGAAGATGGGAAGATAGTTAATTTTAGATTTTAGAATTAAGATTTAAGAATGAGCTAAATATAGTTTAGATTATAATATAAATAGATCGCACATCAAAAAGGGGGAACCGTGAAAAGCGCTCAAGTAACAAAACTAGTCCAAGTAAAGCTGACGCCTAGCGCTCATGATACTTTGAGGGATATTCAAAAGCGGGTAGGCTTGTCTTCTATGACTGATGTCATCAGAATGGCGGTGGCATTGTTTAAATGGGTTATTGAGAAGAAGCAGAATGGCTATAAAATTTATGCAATTCCGGAAGGGGGCAAAGAGGGAGATAAAGAGGGCGAGAGAGTTGAATTACTCTTGCCAATATAAAGGAGTTTGGTTTTTTTAAAAAAGCCATCGGAATCAACCGGTGGTTTTTTCTTTTGACCTCGCAATACTGCGGGGCGAGAAGAAGCGATATAGAATTAAAGTTTAAAAACAAGCTATGCGCTTAGTATAGTGGATGTATATAGTTTTTGACAAAAAGAGGGTTTTAAGATAAAATAATTACATATAAATGAATCTTAAAAATAGCGCTGTATAAAAATTTTATACAGTAAATTGTTCTAAATTTTTTATGCAAAATTTATCCATAAAACAATTTACGGAAATGATCTTGAAGTTGGCGGAGGAAAAGGGTTTTGGCACTGAACCGAAAGATATTAACACTATGGAAAAAATCGCTTTAATTCATGGTGAAGTGAGCGAAGCCATGGAAGCCTATCGCCATAAAAAAATGGACGGTAAAGATGGCCTGGCCGAAGAGTTGGCCGACATAGTTATTAGGGTTTTTCATTTGGCCGGAATTTATAAGATTGATTTAGAAAAGGAAATATTGAGCAAGCTGGAAAATGATAAAAACAGGAAATGGAAGTGGGAAGATTATAATGAAACACATAGTTAGGAATCTTGAGATTCTTAGGACTCTTGGGATTTTCTCAAGAATCTTAAGAATCGCAAAAATCGCAATAATCGCACAAGCAAATCATGTTTAATAAAATTTTAGGAAAATTTAGCAAGGACTTGGGGATAGATTTGGGCACGAAAAATACTCTGGTTTATTCTAGCGATAAAGGCATAGTTATAAATGAACCGTCGGTAGTAGCGGTTAATATGCGCACCGACGAGGTTTTAGCCGTGGGCGAGGAGGCGAAAAGAATGATCGGGAAAACCCCGGCTCATATTCAGGCCATAAAGCCCATGGTAGACGGCGTAATTTCCGATTTTGAAGTGACGGAAAAAATGCTTAAATATTTTATTGATAAAGCCCATGGCGAGAGTTTCACTTTAGTGCCGCGTCCTCGGGTAGTAATCGGTATTCCTCTGGACATCACGGAAGTGGAAAGGAAAGCCGTAGAAGACGCGGCTAAATCCGCCGGAGCGAGGCAGGTTTTTTTAGTAGAGGAATCCATGGCCGCGGCGATCGGCGCCCGGTTGCCGGTTATTGAGCCGACCGCGACGATGGTCGTTGATATCGGCGGCGGCACGACGGAAATCGCCGTAATTTCTTTGGGCGGAGTGGTAACCTGGAAATCTTTGCGCCTCGCCGGCAATGAGCTTGATAATAATATCATTGAGTATATCCGGGAAGAATTTAATATTTTGGTCGGAGAGCAGCTGGCCGAAGAAGTGAAAATAAAAATCGGTTCGGCTACCCCCTTGAAAGATCCTTTGGAGATGGAAGTGAGAGGCAGAGACTTAATTAACGGCTTGCCTAAAGGGATAATGGTTAATGACAGCCAAATCAGGGAAGCGATGAGCCGCACGATAAAGCAAATCATTGATAATATAAAAATAACTCTAGAAACAACTCCGCCGGAATTGGTGTCTGATATTTATGAGCATGGCATATTCTTAACAGGCGGCGGAGCTTTGCTGCGGGGGCTTGATAAAGAAATCGCGCAGAATACAAAAATACCGGTAAGAGTGGCGGATGACCCTTTAACCTGCGTCGTAAGGGGAACGGGGATACTACTGGCTGACCGGGAATTATTAGATAAAGTGGTTTTGCCTTCGAGCGAAGAGCTTTAAAATGTGAATTGAGTGAATAATACCTGCTCGCGTAAGCGGCCTCGTGAGGCGGGTAAAGTAGTAGGATAAAAAATTCCAATGCCCAAGCTCAAATTTCCAATAAAGCTCCAAATCCCAAGCCGAGATTACGACTTGGTAGAAAAAGTTTTTAGTTTCAGCTAAGATGTAATTTATTTTATTATATTTTCCTCTAATTTATTAGTAGTCTCAGAAATAATAAAAATATTTTCCGTTTGGAATTTTACCTGCCCGCTCGACTAGCTTGCTAGGCAGGCGGGTTGGAAATTGGGATTTAGAACTTTGGATTTTTGAGAGGGTGACAGCTAAAATACAGAAAGTAGTCAGTTTTTTATATTATTTTATTTTTATCCCGCCACTTTACTTTATTTATTGTGGGCGGGATCCCGCTAAGCGGTGATATTATTTAGCATATGTTAAAGATAAGAGCAAAAAATAATATTTTTGTATTGGTAGCAGTTGTTGGGCTGCTTATTTTTTTGCATTTTATCAAAGTTTTGTCTCCTCTTGAAAATATCGCGGCGCGAGCGATAAATCCGCTGGCCGGACAATTTTACTCCGTAAGCACTTCTTTGCGGGTAGCTTTAAGCGAGCGGACAGATAAAGGAGAGTTGCTGGCTGCCCTAAATGATCTTCAGGCGGAAATAAACCAAATCAAGGCGGAAAACGCCCGGCTTAAAGCGATTAAAGAAGAGAATGAGAAATTGCGTCAATATTTAAAATTTTCTACAAAAAATGAATTTGATTTTGTCTTAGCTAATATTATTTCGCGGGGGACGTTGGCTAATCCGGTTAATAGGGGGCAGAGTTTAATTATTGATAAGGGAACGGCGGATGGTTTAATTTCTGGTTTGGCCGTGGTAAACAACGAAGGAACTATTGTCGGTAAAATCGCAGAGGCAAAGGAGAATGTGGCAGAAATTTATCTTTCTACCGGAAGCAATTGTAAGCTGGCCGCGGCGATTCAAAGAAGCCAGGGTGAGCCGGAGGACGCGAATAAAACCGTCGGCATCGCGGAAGGAGAGCTAGGCCTTACTATCAGAATGAATTTTATCCCTCAAGCCGAGGAAATAAAAGTTGGCGATATAGCGGTTACCTCTGGGCTGGAGAAAAGTGTCCCAGCCGGCTTAATAATAGGCGAGGTGATTGAGGTAGATAAGACAAGCAATGAAGTTTGGCAGAGAGCGACTATTGAACCTTTGGCTAATTTAGATGAACTTACAATTGTGTCAGTTTTTCGGCCGCGGGAAAATTAAATATACCTACGAATTACGAATTTCTTATCACCGCCTAGGCGGGATCCCGCCCACAAATAATTTTAAAAAAGAGGCGGGACGAATTTACGAATTCTCATTAAAACGTTTTATATTATATTCGTGTATTCATACTGATTTGTAATTCGTAGTATATTAATATGTATTTAAAAATTTTTCTCTATTTAATTTTAATATATATTTTGGCTGTCGCGCAGATATCTTTTATTGCCACTCTGCCTTTCGGAATGAGTAATTTTAATTTAATGTTAGTCTGCCTGATTTTCATCCTTATGCTCAGCGGTTTCAGATTATCTTTATGGTGGGCGCTGGGAGCCGGATTTTTGCTTGATACCTATTCTTTTTCTCCTTTTGGCATTTATCTTATCTCCCTATTTCTAATGGTTTTATTGGCTAATTTTTTACTGGCTAATTTTTTTACCGACCGCTCCCTTTATTCCTTTTTGGCTTTAACTTTTTTTTCCACCATTTTTTACAGTTTTCTTTTTTATCTGCTTGCCTATATATTCAGTTTTCCGGAAATAAAAATAAGCGTTTTGGGAGGCAAAGATTTTTGGCTGGCCCTGGGGTTTCAGTTATTTTTTAATTTATTATTCGTCTCTCTGCTTTTTTATATCATCAGTTTCGTCAGCAAAAGGTTAAAGCCGGTATTTTTAGAAAGGTCTTCTAATAAATTTTAAAATAATAAAAATATGCGCTGGTTTTTAAACCGCAAAGTTGAATACTATCCTTTTGATGTTTATTTAGTCGGTCGTGGTTATACGAATGAAATGAAACGGGATTTCGGCTGGGCTTTTAAAAACGTATTTTTTTATTATATCAGGGATCTTGAATATTCTTACCGGTCAGCCGATGATATGGAATCATTGAAAAAATATTATAAGAAAAAGTTTAACGCCCAATTTGTAAAGAAATTCAGTTTAATTATTAAACAGAGATCCGAAAAAATGCTTTCTGTAACTAAAAAATGTTTTGGCAAAGAGGCTGATTTTATTCCTTATTTGTCTAAATTATTTCAAAGCGTTTGTGATTTATTAGCGGTTTTTCAATTGCCGGAATTAGCCCAAAATTTAATGCCAGAAGCGGATAAAAAATTGCTTAAAGAGTTCGGGTTGTCCAGGGAAGCGGCGGTTAAAAAACTCTTGGCCGCGGAAAAAATTTGGCGGGAAAAATTAGGCGAAAAACTTAATCTGCCGAAGAAGCAGTCCTTAATGCTTTTGCCGCCAGAGGTTTTAAATTATGCCAAGGGCGGCCGGCTGCCAAAAGATTTTTATAAGAGAAGGAGAGCGGTTATTTTATTTTCCAAAGGCAGGGCGAAAGTTTTTTGGAATAAAAAAGCCGATGAATTTTTCCGGCGGGAGACGGGCGGGCAGAAAAAAGAAGTTAGCCGGAAATTACTCGGTAATCCCGCTTATCCGGGTGTAGTTATTGGCAAGGCCTTCGTTTCCTTGCGCCCCAGCGATTTTAAAAATATTCCGGAAGGGGCAATTCTGGTTTGTTCAACTACCAGGTATGACGTTGTGCCATATTTAAAGCGGGTTAAGGGAATTGTCGCTGACCAGGGCGGGATCACTTCCCACGCTTCAATCGTTTCCCGCGAATTAAAAATTCCCACCATTGTCGGCACCAAAAACAGCACAGACTTCCTTAAAACCGGTGATAAAATAAAGCTGGATGCCGGGAAAGGCGAAGTGATAAAGTTATAGGATTAAACATATGATAAATTATTCAAGCAAAAAATGGAGACTTTTTGTGAGCCGTCCGACTTCTATCCTGAAACGGGATTTTATGAAGTGGACTTATTTGGAGATTGATAAAATAAACGGAGTCAGGTTAAGTAAACTGCTGGCAATCGGCGACGAAAAGGAGATGGATGTATTTGTAGACAAAAAGGAAGATCAAGAAAATTTCCGACAAGCGGTTAAGCATTATCGGAATAAAGAAATGGAAAAAGTTTTTACCCGATATGAGAAGCTAATAAAAAATTATAAGTTGCGCGGGCGGGATTTAGCCGAAAAAAGTCTAAATGCCATGAAAGATGTTGGGCCGATTTTAATTTATTCGTATTATGCGGAAAGGTTGGCTGATTTTAAGAAAAATAAGCGGTTAAGTAAATTAATTGAGCGTAACGGCGGCTTGCGCGACAGAGGGGCAAAGATTATTTACCCTCTTTATAACCGCGCCCTTACCTTCCTAGAGAAAAGGTATAAAAATAAACCAATTGACAATTATACCGTTGAGGAATTGCCGGGAACTATCAGCGAGAAAGAGGTTAACGCGCGCAAAAAATTTTATATTTTTCTCGGCGATAAGAAGGGGACAAAAATATTTATTGGAAAAGCCGCAGCAGAATTTTTAAACAGGCATGGTTTTTCAAAATTGAGAGATATTAAGGAAGGGGAAATAAAGGGGCTAACAGCTTGTTCGGGCAAAGCCAAAGGCAAAGTGAAAATAGTGCGAGGGCTGGCTGATGTTAAAAACTCTGCCGGCAAGATTGTTATAACCAGGGAAACTATTATTGAGTACACTCCATATATTAAAAAAGCCCTGGGTTTGGTTACTGATTTTGGCGGGATTAACTGCCATGCCGCGGTTATATCACGCGAGTTTAAAGTTCCTTGCATCGTCGGGACAAAAATCGCCACGCAGGTTCTGAAAGATGGACAATTAGTTGAGGTGGATGCGGAGCGGGGAATTGTGAGAAAATTATAAATATTTAGGATCTTTGGGATTCTTAGGATTTTTAGGAAAAATTATAGGCCACTTTGATGCTTTGGAGTATCATAGTGGCCGAGTGCTAGATTGTATTTTAAAAATTTTAAAATAAAATCCCGCACCTTTGATATCCCCTTTGAGAGCAAGGTGCGGGATAAAAAAACGGCGGTTGCTAAGTTGCTAAGCAATCGCCGTGTATAGAAAAAACAGATGTTAGACGTGGGCCGCCGCTTTCCTGGTTTTTGCGTCTTCCAGGAAAATGCCTTTTACCGCTACTTCCACCTCAATTTTT
>JAQTSG010000020.1 GCA_028711415.1 Patescibacteria group bacterium
AATTATTTTATTTCGCCTTCTTTTCAATTCTTAAACTATTTAATAAAGTAAGAACGCGGGCAATCGTCTCTTTCGCCTTTCTTATTTCCCGGACATTTTTTAACTGCTTATTAGCGTCTTTAAAACGCAGGTCCCTTATTTTGTCCCGTAAATGGACTAAAATTTTCTGCAGTTCTTTTTCCTCTTTATTTTTTAATTCTTTAAATTCCATACTCGTTTTTCTTATTTTTTATCCCGCTAAAAAAGCGCAAAATTTATTCATGTTTCTTGGCAAACCGACATTTTATCGGTAATTTGTGAGAAGCAAAAATCATAGCTTCTTTCGCTTCCTTTTCGCTTATGCCCTCTATTTCAAACATAACCATACCCGGCTTCACCACCGCTACGTAATGATCAACCGAACCCTTGCCTTTACCCATCGGGATTTCTCCGCCTTTTTGCGTCACTGACTTATCGGGAAAAATTCTTATCCATAATTTTCCGCCCTTTTTTATATATCTGGTTAAAACCTTTCTAGCCGCTTCAATCTGCCGGGAAGTAAGCCAGTGGGCTTCCATCGCTTTTAAGCCGAAACTGCCGAAACTAACATAAGCCAGCCGGCTAGCTTTACCGCCCCGCCTTCTCTTATGGCTCTTCCTATATTTAGTTTTTTTCGGCATCAACATAAGTAATAATTCTAATCTACAAACGATATTCAAATCTACAAATTATATGATTCATTTTTTCGTTAATTACCATATTTGTAGATTTGAATTCCATTCGTAGATTTGGATGTTATTTTTTTTCTCTACCAACCACTTCGCCCTTGCCTAATTCCCGTTCTTTCTCAAAAACTTCCCCCTTATAAATCCAAATTTTTACGCCAATGCTTCCGTAAGTGGTATGGGCCGTTCCCCGCGCGTAATCTATGTCGGCCCGCAAAGTGTGCAAAGGGACTTTGCCAGAAACCAACTTTTCGGTACGGGCAATTTCCGCTCCGTTCAGGCGTCCGCCGACTACAACCTTAACCCCTAAAGCCCCGGCCCGTTCAACCCGGTTTATGGCCTGCTTCATAACACGGCGGAAAGGCATTCTTTTTTCTATATCAATAATCATTGACTGCAAAACAATCTGGGCGCTTAAATTCGGCCTGTCCACTTCGGAAATATTAAGATTAATATCCCCTAAACGAATTCCGGACGGACGGGACAAGAAATTTTCATGAATCTTTTTCTTCAGGACTTCGGCGCCAGCGCCACCTCGGCCAATAATAATTCCGGGTTTGGCGGTATGGACATTTATATTGATTTTATTGGCGCTTCGTTCAATCTCTACCCGGTCTACCCCCGCTTCTCTCAACTCCTTCAATAAAAATTTTCTTATCCGGACATCCTGCTCTATATTTTTTATATAACCTTTGCCACTGCCAAACCAAGTTGACGGCCAAGTCTTTGTTATCCCCATTCTAAATATTTTTGGATTAACCTTTTTCCCCATATCATTATTTAGTGTTATGTGTTATGCGTTCCACGTTATGCGATTAGCTATCCGCTTTTTCTCCTAAAAACTTTTTTCATGAAACCATGGCTTCCCCCTTCAATTTTAGTGTGTTTGCGGCTTCCTTCTGATCTTGGATCTACTATTTCTTTACCTTTTTCGTCTTTCAAAATTGGGGGGACATTCTGCTGTTTTTCTTTTTTTTCTCCCGCTTTTAAACCTTCCGCTTCTTTGGCTCTTCCCTCTAACCTTACCGGAGCTTCTAACTTTTCTTTCCGCGCTTTTTTCTTCCCGCTTATTTTTATTTCCGCCAGAATCAGGTTTATATGGCTCATCCTTTTCCTGATAGGAGTAGCGCGTCCATGGGCCTTCGGCTGCCAACGTTTTAAAACCGGCCCTTCATCAACCCGTATCTCTTTTACATACAGATTATCTTTATCCAGCTCATAATTGTTAACCGCGTTAGCTATGCCGGAATCCAATAATTTCTTTATAGGCAGAGACGCTTTTTTATTTATGAATTTCAACTGTTCTAAAGCTCTGGCCACCGCCGCTCCTCTGATAACATCAGCTACCAGACGAACTTTTCTGGGTGACATTTTTATATATTTTGCCTTAGCTTTTATTTCCATATTGTTCAACGCGATTAGATTGATTACTTAATCCGGCGACCCCTTAGACCGCGGGAAACTACTCTTAAAACTATTTGTTCTCTTTACTTCCTTTATTCTCTTTCACTACTCCCGCTTCCGCTTCATCTTTGGCCTGGCCCTTAGCCATCTTGCCGCCATGACCTAAAAATCTCTTAGTCGGAGAAAATTCCCCGAGCCGGTGGCCGACCATATTCTCCACAATAAAAACCGGAATATGCTGTTTGCCATTATGAACTCCGATAGTAAATCCTACCATCTCCGGAGTTATAACGCAAGCCCTGTCCCAAACCTTTATTACGGTTTTATCGCCTTGCTTCAGGGCTTTTATCTTTTTTAATATTCTCGGGTTCACGTATGGACCCTTTTTTAAACTTCTTGACATAATGCTAGTTAATTAGTTAATTAGTTAATTAGGTTTCTCCCTAATCACTAATTAACTAATCCCTAATTAACTACTAACCCCTGCCTCTCCCTCTTCGCTTTATAATAAATTTATTTGAATATCTGCTTTTTCTCGTCTTAACGCCCAAAGCCGGCTTGCCCCAAGGAGTTTTCGGATGCTTTAAACCAATCGGCTGGTTACCTTCACCGCCACCATGGGGATGGTCAACCGGGTTCATGGCCTTGCCGCGGACAGTCGGCCTTATGCCTAAATGCCGGCTGCGTCCGGCGCTGCCCAATTTAACGTGGCGCTTATCCGGATTGCTGGCCTGTCCGATAGTGCATAAGCATTCTTTACTCACCAATCTTATTTCACCGGAAGGCATTTTTACCTGCGCGTACTTTCCCTCTATGCCCATAACCGAAACTGAATTTCCGGCTCCGCGGGCGATTCTCGCCCCCTGACCCGGCTCCAGTTCTAAACTATAAACCGCTACACCGGCCGGAATATACTTTATGGGCATAGCATTTCCCCTCTTTATCTCAATCTGATTTTTTGAACTTAACACTTCTTCACCGACAACTAAATCAATCGGAGCTATAATATATCTCTTAGCTCCGTCCCGATAATTAAGCAAAGCTAATCTTGCTCCCCGGTTCGGGTCGTATTCAATCGAAGCCACTTTAGCCGGTATGTCAAATTTATCCCTTTTAAAATCGATCTGACGGATATATCTCTTCGCGCCTCCGCCTCTGTGCCTTATCGTAATTTTACCCTGGGCGTTCCGTCCGCCGGTCTTTTTTTTAATTATTACTAAATTTTTTTCCGGCTTATATCTTGTAATATCAGAAAAATCGTCAAAGGTGGCTTGGCGTCTTCCGGCTGTGGTTGGTTTTACTATTTTAATTCCCATATTTATACACTAATTAAACGAAATCAGACGAATAACACGAAATTATTTTAAATTTTTTATCTCCATTCGTTTCTTTCGTGCCGCTTCGTATCCTTCGCGTGTTTACACGCCTTCGTAAATCTTTATTGTTTTGCCGGCCGGCAAAGCGACAATCGCCTTTTTCCAGTCTTTTCTTTTTCCGAAAGTCCGGCCGCTGCGGACGGTTTTGCCTTCTCCTTTTATTATATTAATACCGACTGGTTTTACGCCATAAACCGCCTTAATCGCTTCCGCTATTTCTATCTTATTGGCTTTAGGAGAAACCGCAAAGACATATTTATTTAAAACGCCTAAATTGGTCGCCTTTTCCGTCACTAAAGGTTTAAGCAGAATTCTATAGGCCCGCGAAAATCTATGTCTGGTTTCTATTTCTTCCGCCTTTTCGGTTTTTCCAACTTTTTTAGAAGAATCCGGGACAACCGAGCTTTCCTCATAAAGCTCTTTCATACTCTTCTTCTCTTCCTCTTTTTTTCCACCCTTAAGTGCAGCGGCTTTAACCGCCGCCTTTTCTTCTTTCTTATCTTCTTTTTTTCTTCCGAATAAAGCCATAAGTTTAAATTCTAATTTCTAAACCCTAAATCCGAAACAAATTCTAATGTTCAAAATTCAAAAAATTATTTGTTTTGTATTTTTGTCATTTGAATTTTTGATTTGTTTAGAATTTAGAGTTTAGGATTTAGGATTTCTAGCTTTTGTATCTTCCTTCCAGTTTCTTAACGCTCTCAACTGTCAAAATTAAATTCCTGTATCTAAGCAAGTCAACAATATTTATATTTTCTAAATTAATAATTTCCGCTCCAACTAAATTCCTTCCCGAGTACTTAACTTTCTCGTCCTTTTTCTCGTTAATTATCAAAACGCTTCTATTTTTTTCTTTTTTCTTTTCTGTTTTCTTAGCACCAGTTTCCGGTTTAGAACTCTTATTTAGAACTTTCTCCAATCCTTCTATTATTTTGTTAAAAATCTTAGTTTTATAGCCGTCTACATCTAATTTTTCTACGACCAGTAAATTACCGCCGGCGACTTTATCTGATAAAGCCATAACAATCGCTCCCCTTTTCATCTTTTTATTTATCTTCTTGGAAAAATTCCTGTCCTTAAGCGGACCAAAAGTAACTCCGCCGCCTTTCCAGATCGGAGACCGGCTTGAGCCGGCTCTGGCTCGGCCCGTTCCTTTCTGCCGCCATGGCTTTTTACCTCCGCCTCTCACTTCGCTTCTGTCCTTGGTGTGAGCCAAAACCTGGCGATTATTAGCCATTTGCGCTACCACCGCCTGGTGGATTAAATTTTTATTTGCCGCCACGCCGAAAACTTTATCGGCAAGATTCATCTCTCCGATCGCTTCCGCTTTCTGATTGTAAATATTTATCTTAATTGACATAGTCCGTAAGTCAAAAGTTTATAAAGTTATCACCGCCAAAGCGGGATCCCGCCCACAATTAAAATAAAAATAAAGTGGCGGGATAAAGTTGAAAGTCTGCCTAAGAATTAGATTCGCTTTCTTGTTTTTTTGCTTTTTCGCTTTCTTGTTTTTTTTCTGTTGTCTGTTTACCAGTATCTTCATCCTTTCCTTCTCTTTTTACATCTTCTTCTCCGGTTCTTACCTTAAGTTCTCCTTCCCCTTGAATCAACACCAACCCGTTCCTCGCTCCCGGCACCGCCCCTTTCACTAATAATACATTATTATCTTTATCAACTTCAATTATTTCTAAATTTTTTATCGTTGTCCTTTCTCCTCCCATTCGACCGGCCATTCTTGTCCCCTTAAAAACATGAGCCGGACCGGTGGCGCCGATAGAACCAGGCATCCTTACCTGGTCTTTTGTGCCATGAGTTTTATTGTGGCCATGAAAATGATATTTTTTAACAACGCCCTGAAAACCCCGGCCTTTGGAAATTCCGATAGCGTCAATCGCATCACCGGGGGTAAAAGTATTGACATCTATTACATCTCCGACTTTTAAATCTTTACTGTCAGTTTCAAACTCTCTTAAATATCTTAAATTCATTTGACATTTTGCTAAGTGCCCTTTTTGCGGTTTTCTGATATTTTTCTCCTTTTTCTCGCCAAAACCAAGCTGAACAGCGCTATAACCGTCCTTATCTTTGCCTTTAACCTGAACGATAGGACAAGGGCCGGCCTGAATTTTTGTGACCGCCACTACTTTCTCGCCCTGCCAAACCTGGGTCATGTCTAATTTTTTCCCTATAATAAACTTCATAATTACAAATTACGAATCTTTACAAATTTACAAATTACTAATCAATTCATAATTACAAATTACAAATCCTATTATTCGTATATTTGTAATTGATTTGTAATTTGTAATCAAAAAAACTGGCCCTTTTTAGAAAGACCAGCAAACACGCGTTAATTAACGCTTTTGGTGTGTTTTATGCTGGAAATCTTCTAAACTCTTTCTTCTCGGCCAAGCACTTTCTTAAGCCAAGCTGGCTAAAGAGTTGCTTACACAATTTAACTATTTTTAATGTATTATTATCTTAAATTAAAAAATGTTTTCTGTCAATACCATACAAATTCACGAATCCCTCACAAATTTACGAATTCAATTCTATATCTTTTTAAGAATTGCCTGATTTCTTCAATGCTTATGACATTTTTATTATAAACTACTTCAATATTTTCACCTTTATCTTTCGGACCAATATATACTATGCCATTTGGTAAATCTTCTTGATGTAAAACCTCATCGCCGAATGCATGTAAATCAACATATTTTCCCCGAACTATAGGCCCGACATCAATCAACTTAAATTTTACAGTTTTCACCCAATCGCTTCGAGAAAAAATATTTTTTAAAAAATTTACGATTTGCATAATTTATTTTTTCGTTCTTTTTCGTTCTTTTTCGTTCTTTTGGTGTTTTTATTGCATCTTTATCTCCACATCAACTCCGGCCGGCAAACTTAAGTTCGTCAAGTCTTCAATCGTCTTAGCGGTCGGGTCAACAATATCAATCATTCTCTTATGGATTCTCATCTCATACTGGTCTCGCGCGTCTTTATGGACAAAAGTTGACCGGTTAACCGTGTATTTTCTCTTTTCCGTCGGCAAAGGAATAGGTCCGAAAATCTGCGCGTCGCTTCTCTTGGCCGTGTCAATAATAGTCTTGGTAGACTGGTCAATTATCTTGTGGTCAAAAGCTTTTATTTTTATGCGGATTTTCTGCTTGAAATCATTACCATTTTCCTCATTGCTTTTTCCATCTAGTTTTTTATTCTCTGGCATCTTCCTAAAATTTGTAATTGGTAATTTGGCGTTTCTAAACTTCCTAATTACTAATTACTAATTACTATTTTAAAATAAACACTACAACCCCGCCCTTATTTAAAGAGCGGGGCTAAGTAATTACTTTATAATTTTAGTTACCGCGCCGGCGCCGACGGTTCTTCCGCCTTCCCGGATAGCAAACCTTTGTTTTTCTTCCAAAGCAATCGGAGCAATCAGTTTAATCTTTAAATTAACGGTATCGCCAGGCATAACCATCTCCGTCCCTTCCGGCAATTCAACTTCGCCGGTCACATCAGTCGTTCTTATATAAAACTGCGGCTTATAACCTTTGAAGAATGGCTTATGGCGTCCGCCTTCCTCTTTAGTTAAGACATAAATCGCTCCTTCAAATTCTGTGTGCGGAGTGACTGAACCCGGTTTAGCTAAAACCTGGCCTCTTTCCACTTCGTTTTTCTTTGTGCCCCGAAGCAAAACACCGGCGTTATCGCCGGCCTGACCCTGGTCAAGCATTTTATTAAACATTTCTATGCCGGTAACTACGGTCTTTTTTGTATCTCCCAGGCCGATAATTTCTACTTCGTCATTTAACTTTACAATACCTCTCTCAATTCTGCCGGTAACGACCGTACCGCGGCCTTCAATAGAAAAGATATCTTCAATCGGCATTAAAAATGGGTGGTCAATATCTCTTGCCGGTTCGGGAATATATTCATCCAAAGCTTTTAAGAGATCTAAAATCGGCTGGGCGTCAGGACCGGTCGGGTTTTCTAAAGCTTTTAAAGCGGAACCGCGAATAACCGGAGTCTTATCACCCGGGAATTCGTATTTCTTAAGCAAATCGCGGATTTCCTCTTCCACTAAATCAATCAGTTCCTTATCTTCCACCATATCGCATTTATTCAAAAATACGATAATATAAGGGACGCCGACTTGGCGGGCCAAAACTATATGTTCTCTGGTTTGCGGCATAGGCCCGTCAGTCGCGGCCACAACCAAAATCGCTCCGTCCATCTGGGCGGCGCCGGTAATCATGTTTTTCACATAATCGGCGTGTCCCGGACAGTCAACATGAGCATAATGACGTTTTTCTGATTCATACTCAACATGGGCGGTGGCAATAGTAATACCGCGCGCTTTCTCTTCCGGAGCCGAGTCGATCTGGTCAACTGACTTCTGTGAGGCCCTTAAGCCCTTAGCGGTAACCACTTTTAGAATCGCCGCTGTTAAGGTGGTTTTGCCATGGTCAACGTGGCCGATTGTGCCCACATTGACATGGGGTTTTGTTCGTTCAAATTTATCTGCCATGGTTTTTTGTTTGCGGCCCCCGTTAGGAGGGGTTATCTCTCCGCTTCCTGAAGCAGAGAACCAGCCGTCATTTGTTAATATTAAAAATAATTAAATAAAAAAATAATAAAATAATAAAATAAATTCCGAATACTTCAAACATCAACCGTCCTCGTTAGGTTTTTTTATATTATTTTATTTTTATATTATTTTACTATTTAAAAGGGAATATCTTTGACAACTTCTTCCGCGCTGCTTTTTATATCGGAAGGTATTTCCCAATGATTGCCAAATTTATTTTTATTCCTATCCACTCCCCTGTTTTGGATATAATCATCTTCTTCCAATTCGTCCGGACCGTCATCTAATTCCATCCTGCTGGAAGGATCTTCATAATAATACATATCCTCCTCATCTTCGTCTTCATCCTCGTCAAAATCAGTATCTTCATCAAAAAAATCATCTTCTTTATTTTCTTCTGGCCAATTCTTGCAAAAGAAAGGCGATATCTTGTCTTTTCTTTCGCTTAAAAATTCCCTATTTTCTTCGGCATTTTCATCATTCTCACTTTTCCAAATAGCTATATCACGATTTATTCTATCAAGTAGTTCCTCTTCTGTCAAGCTCCTTAACTCATTCCGGCCTAAAACGAATTTCTCATACTCATCCAGCCCCATAATTACAAAAGCGCTTTCTGGTTTTGAGCTGTCAATCACAATTATTTTATCGCCAGTAATTTTTGCTAAATTAATGGCTTTTTGTAATTGATTTTGCATGGTATTAGCAAAAAATTTTTCCCTTATATTAACCTGGTTTTAATTTTATCCTAATTTTAGCGAAGAGTCAAGATCGCGGTTCAAACATAATAATCCTAATAATCCCAAAGATCTTAACAATCCCAAGAATCTCACTTATTATCTTCTTCCCCGGCTGGCGATAGTTTCCACAATATTGCCCGGCACTTCCGAGTAACGGAAAAATTCCATGGTAGAACTGGCCCGACCCTGGCTCAAAGAACGCAAAGAGGTGGCATAGCCGAACATTTCGGCCAAAGGCACTTTAGCTAAAATTATTTTGGCCGTGCCTCGGTTAGTCAACTGGTCAATCTGGCCGCGCTTAGAATTAAGGTCGCCGACAATATTACCCATATATTCCTCCGGCGTTACCACTTCAACTTTCATTATCGGCTCAAGCAACACCGGCTTGGCTTTTCGGCAGGCCTCCTTAAAAGCAAAAATTCCCGCCATTTTGAAAGCCGCTTCCGAAGAATCAACTTCATGATAACTGCCGTCAAAAACCGTAACTTTTATGTTAACCATCGGATAACCGGCGACGACTCCTTGTTCAACCGCCTCTTTTACCCCCTTGCCTATGGCCGGAATAAATTCTCTCGGTATAACTCCGCCCTTAACTTCATCAACAAATTCAAAACCCACTCCTTCGGCTTGCGGTTCAACTCTTAGCCAGCAATCGCCGTATTGGCCGCGGCCGCCGGACTGTTTTATATATTTACCTTGGGCTTCCGCCGTTTCTTTAATCGTTTCCCGATAAGAAACCTGGGGCGCGCCGACGTTGGCTTCAACGTTAAACTCCCGTCTCATCCGGTCAACGATAATATCCAGGTGCAGTTCGCCCATGCCGGAAATCAAAGTCTGATTCGTTTCTTCATCGGTTTCCATCCGGAAAGTCGGATCTTCTTCCGCCAGCCGCTTTAAAGCCGCGCCCATCTTTTCCTGGTCCGCCTTAGTCTTTGGCTCAACCGCGATTTTTATAACCGGTTCCGGGAAAACAATAGATTCAAGAAGGAGGGGCTCGCTTTCATCGCAAAGGGTATTGCCGGTAGTCGTATTTTTTAAACCGATAACCGCGGCAATATCTCCGGCGTAAACTTCTTTTATTTCTTCCCGGTGATTGGCATGCATCCGCACCAAACGGCCGACCCGCTCTTTACTGCCGGTTGAAGAATTTAAAATATAAGAGCCGGCTTCTAAAACCCCGCGGTAAACCCGGACAAAACACAATCGGCCGACAAAAGGGTCGGTCGCGATTTTAAAAGCCAGTCCGGCAAAAGGTTCATTATCATCGGCTTTAACCAATATTTTTTTGCTTTCATCGCGCGCATCCATGCCTTCAATGTCCGGCATATCCAAAGGAGAAGGCAGATAATCATTGACGGAATCAAGAGCTAACTGGACACCCGCGTTTTTTAAAGCCGAGCCGCATATAACCGGATAAACAGCGTTGGCAATCACGCCCTTACGCAAGGCCTTTTTTAATTCTTCTAAACTTATTTCTTCCCCTTTTAAATATTTCTCGGTTATCTTTTCATCGCACTCCGCTATTTTTTCCACCATTTCGCTCCGGTATTTTTCCACCTCTTTTTTCATTTCAGCCGGAATTGGAATTTCATTCACCTGTTCGCCTAAACTGCCCTTAAATTCATAAGCTTTCTCGGTAATTAAGTCAATTACGCCCTGAAAGCTATTTTCAGCGCCGATCGGCAATTGGATAGCGACGGCTTTGGGATTGAGCCGGGTTTTAATGGAATCAAGACTCATATAAAAATCCGCGCCTAATTTATCCATCTTATTAACAAAACAAAGGCGCGGCACCTCATATTTATCCGCCTGGCGCCAGACTGTTTCCGACTGCGGCTCTACTCCCTGGGAGCCGTCAAAAACCGCTATGGCTCCGTCCAAAACCCGCATAGACCTTTCCACTTCCACCGTAAAATCAACATGGCCGGGCGTATCAATAATATTTATTTTATTGCCTTTCCAAAAACAGGTCGTGGCCGCGGAAGTAATAGTAATTCCTCTTTCTTTTTCCTGTTCCATCCAGTCCATTTCCGCCGCGCCCTCGTGCACTTCCCCGATTTTATGCTTCTTTCCCGTATAAAAAAGAACCCGTTCTGTAAACGTGGTTTTACCGGCGTCAATGTGGGCGGCAATGCCGATGTTTCGTATTTTATCTAGAGAATAATCGCGAGGCATAGATTTCTTAAATTTTCAATTTTAAATTTTAAATTTTTAAACAATTTCTAATGATTTAATTTTATAATTTTTAAACAAATTAATTTGTAAATTTAAAGGTGGAAATAATTGTATTATATTGATTCATTAATGGTCCATTTAAATCATCTGATCCTAAATTCATAGTCAACAGGTAATAAATTTTTTCCTGAAAAACCACGATAGTCTCTGCCCCAATATAGTTTGTTACCTGCATTCCAGCAACATTATCAACGCTTAACTCTTTTACATTTTGTCTTAACGTTTCCGGTTTTTCTTCAACAACTTCTAACGGACTTGTGTATTTACCTTTATTTTTATCCACAGCAATCGCAAATAAACAAACTTTACCCCCTTCTACATAATTATCTTTATTCTTATCAACGAGACACAGAGAATAATTTTTATTAATTTCCTTGTTTTCTACCCAATTATACGGATACTTAAATTCAACTCCTAACTCATTATTCTTGTAAGTTTGCCAATTCGAGGTATCAATAGTTTCGACAACTCCAGCGGTTTTATCGCCTTGTTTGCATTCTTTTCGAAAAAAAGCCCATTCATCGCATTCGGATCCGTCATTAAATTTACAAATTCCAGCTTGGCCGGCTTCTGTTTCAATAATGACTGAATTACCGCCCTGCTCAAGGCAATATGTTGATGCCGGATTGGCTATCTGCGCATTTTCGTTTGCCGTATTTTGCGCCTTCCCATTCTGGTTATTATCTCCAACCTTAACATTCTTCTTAACCGCGCAGCCGCTAAGAGCCAAACTAACTATCAAAATTGTAAGTAAAATTGTCTTTTTCATATATTCCATACCTCACCCCGTCGTCCCGAGGCTTCGGGACTCCTCCCCTCTCCTAATTAGGAGAGGGGCCGGGGGTGAGGTCTGTTTATCTCGAGAAATGAGCGAACGCCTTATTGGCTTCGGCCATCCGATGAACCATATCCCTCTTTTTCACGGCCGCGCCTTCGCCTTCGGAAGCTTCCAAAATTTCCACGGCTAATTTTTCCGCCATTGGTTTGCCCTTGCGCGCCTTAGCCGCTTCAATCAGCCAGCGGCAGCCCAAAGCAAAACGCCGGTCGCCCCGGACCTGGAAAGGAACCTGGTAATTGGCTCCGCCGACTCTTTTACCCCTGATTTCCACGATCGGCGATACTCTTTTTAAAGCTTTATTGAAAACATGCCGCGGGTCCTGCTTTGTCTTTTCTTTTATAACGTCAAAACAGCCGTAAACGATTTTCTCGGCCGCGGTCTTCTTGCCTCCCTTCATAATATAATTCATGAATTTAGCGACATTCTTGTCATTGTATCTGGCATCGCCCTCTATATCTCTTTTTGGCGCTGGTTTTCCTCGCATAATTTAGATTTTAGATTTAAGATTTTAGATTTAAGATTGTTGGTAATTGATGTTGTCGCATGTTGCGTGTTATGCGTTATGCGTTATGCGAAATTTACTTTTTCCCTGCCTTAGCTCCGTAGAGACTTCTTGACTGCTTCCGGCCTTCTACCCCCTGCGTATCATAAACACCCCTGATAATTTTATAGCGCACTCCCGGCAGGTCTTTGGTTTTTCCGCCTTTAATTAAAACAATGGAATGCTCCTGCAGGTTATGGCCCTCGCCGGGAATATAAGCCGTTACTTCCATTCCGTTGGAAAGCCGGACACGGGCAATTTTACGCAGAGCTGAATTCGGCTTTTTCGGAGTCGTGGTCGTCACTTTTAAACAGACGCCCTGTTTAAAGGGAGCGCCTTGAGCCAGCTCTTTTCTTCGCCTATGCAAAGTATCAAGATTAGTATGCAAAGCTAAAGTTTTTGTTCTCTTTTTCGTTTTTCTCCGGCCTTTGCGGAGTAATTGGTTTACTGTCGGCATATTTTAAAACAAAAAATAATATCACCGCTTAGCGGGATCCCGCCCACTACTAATAAAATAAAGTGGCAGGATAAAAATAAAATAAAAAAATAATATAAAAAATATAAAAATAACAGAAAAATAGCCTTCTTTTTATATTATTTTATTATTTTATTATTTTGCTTGTTATTTCGCTCTTTAAATTTAGCAAAATCCTAAAAATAAGTCAAGGGAACATTAAAAAAGCAAAAAAACAAGAAAACAAAAAAACGCCTAAATGCCTATGATGCTTAAAAATAGCCAAAAAGTTGCTGAACTAACGAAATCTAACAATCCGAACATTAAGAGGACTAAGATAATAATGATGCCGTAGGGCTCCAACCTAAGAAATTTTTCTCTCATATCATAACTTAAAAAAGCGGATAATATCTTTGAGCCGTCTAAAGGCGGAATCGGTATGAGATTGAAAATCATTAAAATTAAATTAATGAAACAAAAAATTATTGATAAAACAAAAATACTATTGATCAAAGAGCCTTGGATCTGACCCAACAGCATCTCATAATCCCCGCTTAAAAATTTTATAACCAGCTCCTGTCTTAATGATAACGGCGCGATGACTCTTGCTAAAAAACCGAAGAACAAAGCTAAAACAAAATTCATCATTGGCCCGCTTACGGCTACCTTCAGCTCTCCGTACTTTTGATCTTTTAAATTGTAAGGATTAAAAGGCACCGGTTTGGCCCAGGCTATAAAAATAGGAGATTTCGAAAAAACTAAAAGTAAAGGTAAAATCACCGAGCCAAAAATGTCCAGGTGAGCAAGAGGATTTAAAGTAAGTCTCCCCAGATCCTTAGCCGTCGGATCTCCCAATTTATAAGCCGCCAAGCCATGAGCATATTCATGGAAGACGGCCGAGATAATTAAAGCAAATATTAAAAATAAAGTCACTAATAACATAAATTGGTTATTGATGATTGATTATTGGTTATTATATCTTATCACGTCTTGCTATTTCTGCCAAACTATGGTAATCTGCTAAATATCAAAATTAATAAATATTTTACGTTAACTGTTACCTGCCTGCCGGCAGGCAGGATTGTCAATTGTTAATTGTCAATCGTTAACTGTTAAGAAATTATGGCTAAAAAATGTGATGTTTGCGGCCGCGGTTCTAAAAAGGGCGCCAGCCGTTCGCACTCCAATATTAAAACCATCAAAAGGCAAAATATAAATTTGCAAAGCAAAAGAGTCAACGGAAAAAAGATAAAAATCTGCACCGCCTGCATAAGAACGATGGCAAAAAATAAATAAAAAACCAAAAAATATTTATTTTCCACCCCCACTTCAGTGGGGTTTTGGTTTTTTACGGGCTTCTTGTTCCGCTTACAACTATTCTAATAGCACAAACTTCTTATCTTTTTCCCCTGTTTCTTTCGGTGTTTTTTTAAAGCTACTCTTTTTTTCTTAAACATATTTTAAAAACTAAAAAGTAGAAAAATTAATATTTAATTGCAAAATCTTTATAATTTTTCATTTCTCCATTTTCCGCTTCCACCTTTTCCACTTTTGCCAAGGCCGGACCTTGCCGGCACCAAGTTATAAATTTTTTTAAATTTCCTTCCTCGCCTTCGGCTTCAAGATAAACGCCGCCGTCCGGCTCATTGCGCGCGAAACCGGCCAGATTTAATTCCCTGGCTTTCTCTAAAGAATAATACCGAAAAGCCACTCCCTGAACCTGCCCAAAAATTTTTATATTCAAATGCTTTTTCATAACCTAAGTTATAAAGTTATCACCGCCAAGGCGGGATCCCGCCCACAATTAAAATAAAAATAAAGTGGCGGGATAAAGTAAAAAGTTATAAAGTTTTTATTAAACCTGACAGCAATTTTGAAACCTCTACTACCGAAGCTGCTAATTTATTAAATTGATCTTTGCTAATATAATTTAATCTATAACCTAAATATAACATTGACCTTACTTCCGCGCATGAACCCTTAGCAATGAATAAAAAATTTCTGAATTCCTTATTGGTATTTCTTTCAAAACCTTCGGCAATATTATTCATTATAGAAATAACCGCTCTTCTTATTTGGTTTAAAAAACAAAAATCAGAACAATTGCTAAAGGTATTGTATATTTCCAAAGTTAGTTTCCCAGCCTTTTGCCAGGCAATAATATCTTCAAATCTTTCTATTTTCATAGACTTTATGAACTTTATAACTTTACAAACTTTCTAACTTCACGTTACGCGTTACGCGTTTTCCCTCTAAACTTAAAAATCACCCAAATCATAGCTAAATAATAAATCACCACCCAGCCCAACCATAAATAATCCACCTCAATATAAGCGTAAGGCAATCCGGCCGACCAATCAACCACGGCCATAATATATTTTAGCACCAAAAGCGCCGGAAGAAAAAATAACCAGGCTAAGTTCGGTAAAGCTAAACTTAAACCCAAAGCGATTAAAACCGCTATGGTTAAAAAGGGCAGGCACCATAAAACCAGTAAATTGCTCACGGGCGCGATCAGAGAAACCTGAGAAAAATTAAAAGCAATGATGGGAATGGTAAAAATTTGCGCCGCCAGAGTTAAGCTGAAAATATCATAAATAATTTTTAAAATTTTTGGCAAATTTTGAGGGTTAGTGAATTTACTCAATAATCTTTCAAAAATAGGCGGGAAATAAACCATGCCTAAAACCGCTAAAAAAGACAGCTGAAAACCAATATCATCCCGCAGGAGTCTGGGATTGGCCAGAAGCAAAATGGCCGCGGCCAAAACTAAAGAATTGGTTAATTTATTAAGCCGGCCGAGCTTCATCGCCCAAAGCACTAAAAACCCCATTACTCCGGCGCGCATTGCCGAAGCCGGCGCCCCGACTAAAATAACATAAGAAAGTAAAAATAAACTGGCGAGCCAAAAAGCTTGCCGGCGCGCCAGGCCTAGGCCTAAAAGCAAACTCATAACTAAAGCCGCTAAGATGCTGATATTCGTTCCGGAAATGGCCATAATATGGCTAAGGCCGGATTGCGAAAATTTTTCCTGCCAAGAGGCGGAAATATTTTTCTTATAGCCCAAAAGAAGAGGGCCGGCCAGACTGGCTTCTGGTTCGGGCAGGCCGTAATTTATCGCCTCATGCAGCCGATTTTTTAAACTAAAAATTTTTTTATAAAAATAATTGCCCCCGCCGCCTTTTATCATTTTTATTTCCGGGTAAAAACAGGTAGAGTAAATATCAAATCTCGCCAGATACCGGTCATAGGCGAAATCATTAAACTTTTCCGGCGCCTCTAACTCGCATTTTATTTCCAGTTCATCGCCATAACTGAAAGCCGGATATAAATTTGTTGTCACCAAAATTTTACCGCCGATCTGAAGAAGGCGAGATTGGCCAATCTCGCCTTCAGGGGCGAGGTATTCTGCGCAAATTTCATATTTCGCATTCTTCTCTCTAATATCCGGCTCATTGCAGACTGTGCCGGTAATTACCGCTTCTTGTCCGTTGTAAAACCAAACTTTATCGGGCGTATTTGTCGGCAAACTAAAACTATAACGCCAAATTCCCAAAAATAAAAAAAGACCCAACATGGCCGGAACAAAAATTTTTTTGTTTCTAAAAAACAGAATTAAGATTATCGCGCAAAATACCATTCCGATAAACCACCCTAAGTCATGCGCCAGCCAGGGCAGAAGCAGAAAAGAGGCGACGGCAATTCCGGCAATGAAGAATAAACAAGCAAATAAAAATATCTTAGCTTTCCCGGCTGAAAACAGGTTGTTAAACATAACCAATAATTTCTAATTCTCAATTTTTAATTTCTAAACAATTTCCAATGACCTAATTTTATAATTTCTAAACTTAGCAATATAAAAAATTAGAAATTAAAAAATTATAAATTGTTTGAAAATTTAAAATTAAAAATTGAAAGTTGTTACCTATTATGCGTTTCGCGCAAATAACTTTCCATAAATCCTTCCAACTCCCCGTCTAAAACCGCGTTCGCGTCTGAAGTTTCATAATCCGTCCGGTGGTCTTTCACCATTTTGTAGGGCTGCATAACGTAAGACCGGATTTGCTTTCCCCATTCCGCCTTTTGCGCCTCGCCGCGCAATTTTTTCTCCTGCCCTTCCCTTTCTTCCTCCCGCAGTTTATAAAGTTTTGATTTTAAAATTTTTAAAGCCGTTAATTTATTCTGATGCTGGGAACGTTCGGTCTGGCAGGTGACAACAAGACCGGTCGGCTTATGGGTAATCCTTACCGCTGAATCGGTCGTGTTAACACTTTGCCCGCCCGGGCCGGAAGAACGAAAAACGTCAACGCGCAAATCTTCGTCTTTTATTTCTATTGCCTCGGCTTCCGGCAGTTCCGGAATAACCTCGACTAAAGCAAAAGACGTGTGCCGCATTTTTTCCGCGTCAAAAGGAGAAATCCTTACTAACCGGTGCACGCCTGATTCGCTTTTTAAATAGCCATAAGCCCAGCGCCCGACAACCCGCATTGACATGCTTTTTATCCCGGCTTCATTGCCGACTGTCTTATCCAAAATTTCGGCTTTCCACCCTTTTTTTTCACTAAACCGCAGAAACATCCGCTCCAGCATTTGCGCCCAATCCTGGGCATCCACGCCGCCCGTGCCGGCATGAATCGCTAAGATGGCATTTTGGGCGTCGTAGGGCCCGGAGAAGAGGACTAAAAACTCCATTTTTTCAAATTTCTTTAATAATTCTTCATATTTTTCATTCATTTCTTTTTCCATTTCTTTTTCCATTGAAAAGTCTTTTTCTTTAACCGCTACAGCCATTATTTCTTCCAACTCCGTAATTTCATTAATTAAGCTTTCCCATTCTTCAATTTCTTTTTTCATTTCTTCCGCTTCTCGGCTGATTTCCACCGCCCGCTCTTTCTTATCCCAAAATCCAACTTTATTCATCTCGGACTTTAGACTTTTGACTTTAGACTTTTGACTTTCTAAATTTAAAAATGACCAAGCTCTCTTGGCGCGTTCTTTAAGTTCCTGAATTTTTTTTAATAAATTTTCCATTTAATTTAAACCCCTGTTTTTAAGCTAAACAGCTACTCTAAAATCACGTCTCCTCCGAAAATTAAATCTTCATAAAGATAAATCGGGGTAGAACTCGGCACCCACTCGTCCGCGCCAATATCCCAGATTCCATTTCTCGTCGCTCCGGAAATATCATCGGAAAAAGAAAATACGGAAGTAGTGGCCGTCATATTAGTCCCTTTATCTAAAGCTCCAGTGTCGGATGACAACAGATGAAAGTCGGAATTAGCGGCATCAGCGAAGGAAAAAGTTTGACTGGTAAATAAATTATATCCGCCCCTATCGTCCGCGGTAAGATCTTCGGAAGCACAATAAGCTACATTATAAGTCGCGGAAGCCGACATTGCAAAATCCGCGGCCGCGCTTCCCGCGGCGAGCACATTTCTCAAATAAGCATTCGCGGTTGCGGTTCCCTGCCGGACTGCTGTATTTGAGCCATAGGCGGTAACATTCGCTAAATATAAATTTTGCCCGAGCGATTGAATGCCGACGCAACTTGAAACCGTTCCCGGCCCCCGATCTTGGACAATTACGTTCCAGGCCTTAAAGGTTACTATATCCGCGTCCTCCGGAGATAAGAGCCATCCCCAATACAAATCAGTTTCCGGAAAACCGACAATAATGCTATCAGAAACCCAAATTTCTGAACCGCCGGCCACAATCGTATTAAATACTAAAACTCCCTGGCCGTTCCCGGTACCCGCGGTATTTTTGACCTGCAGTTTTGAAATCCTTACATATTGTTCTCGAATGCCCGTAACACTATATCCTCCGCCTCCTACTAATCTGTATTTAGAATCGTCCCATTTTGAATCAAGGTCTTTCGCGCCCCTGATTTCAATATAATTATCGGGTCCGGTTGTCCACCCGTCAATCAGCAATCTAGCCGTAAGCGTATCCGCCGTATGGCCCGCACCATTTGAATCAACAACAGCGACTTCAATTGTATCGTTGCCGTCAGGAGCGGGCCGCAGGTCTCCAAAATTATCCCTGGCGTTTTCCCATATGGACAACGACTGAAACGCGCAGTTAGCTCCGCTTAAAGCATTCGTAGTTCCATCGCCAGAAGCCGCGGCATCCGGGTCAACATAAAAAGTATTGGTTGTCACGGCTCTGGCCGGAGGGATTATTTTAGCC
>JAQTSG010000060.1 GCA_028711415.1 Patescibacteria group bacterium
GCAAAAGAGAATTTGATTCGCTTCGGGACCAAAAAAAGTAAACGGTAAAACCTAAAACCGCGGTAGAAAACAAAATAACAACTGAACAAACGCCTTTGTCTAAAAGAATAACTATTAAAACCGCGAAAACGGCCGAAGCGAGCAAAGCTATGAGAGAATTAATTATCCACCATTTTTTCTTTTTTTCCCGTTTGCCGGCAGAAAGAAAGATTAAGATAATAATCCCGGCAACGCTTATTAAAATTCCAATTAATTTCAGGAAAGTCAATTCTTTTTGTAAAAAAAATTTTCCGGCTAAAGCGATTAAAATCGGGCTGGAGTTTGTTATCGCGAAAGTAAAGCCGGGATTAGGCGAGTCATTAGCGGATTTAAAAGTGCACCAGTTGGCGATAACCGCCAGAATTCCCCCGCTTATTAAAATTATTATAACTTGGCCGGAAATAAAAAAATCTACGCCTTTCCAAAGCAGCCAAAAACCAAAAAAAGGTATCCACAGGCCAACCACAAAAGCCAAAGTAAACGGCACCGAGAATCCTTTTTTCGTCTGGCCGGTAATAAGAATCACCATTATTGAAAAAGCCACTAAAGAAATAAAAGAATAAATTATCCAACTCATATTTTTATCTTTAGGAATTATAACTTAATTATTACATCTTATCCATTTTTTGTAAAAAAAGAGCGGGATCCCTCAAAATCCCGCTCCTAAAAAATCTTATACTACCTAAACTAACCCTCCTCCTTTGATCATCCGACAATTTCCAAGAAAAGGCAAAAACCGTCAAGGATGCGGGAATAGAAATAAACTCCCTCCGCTATTTCAACTTCCACATACTCGTTGCAAGGGCCGGGGCCGATAGCCACGATACCCGTAAGCGTCCCCTCAAATTCAAAAGGGTCGCCCGCTTTAAACCGGTACGGTTTGTTGAATACCACCGACCCTAAAGCGGTCTTCCTGGCGCAGGAGCCGTTAACCGGCAGCACATATTTTTTCAGCTCCTCAAGACTCGGAGTTTTGAAAAAAATATTGAGCAGATACTCTTTCCCCGGCTCCACCTCTACCAGCTTGCTGAATTCCGGCTTGAAAATTTTGTAAGCCATGGCCTGTCCCTCCTTTAGGTTTACTGGACGATTTTTAACAATAATTCCCGTTGTCCGCCTGAAAAAATCCAGAAAAAAAGAACATTAGATTATTCAATTTACAAAGTTCAAATTGTGGTATAATGTATAAGGTAATCATACAATTTACAATCTGTCAATTATGGCCCAAAAAACCATTCTATATTTAATAACCCAGAGCGAATTAGGCGGCGCCCAGCGCTACTCGCTTGATTTAGCTTTGGCCTTAAAAAACGAATTTAACGTCATCGTGGCTTCTGGCGAAGAAAACGGGAAAAGCGCGCTGGCGGAAAAATTAAAAGAGAACCATATTAAATATTATCCTCTCCCCTATCTTAAAAGGTCTATCTCGCCAATTAGCGATTTTTTAGCTTTAATCCAAATCATAAAACTGATAAAAAAAGTTAGGCCGGATATAATTCATTTAAATAGCAGTAAAATTTCCATCCTCGGCGGAATCGCCGCTTTTATTTCCAAATTGTTAATTGTCAATTGTCAATTGTTAATTGTTTATACCGCTCACGGCTGGGTTTTTAACGAACCGCTCCCCTTTTGGCAGAAACTTTTTTATAAATACGCGGAAAAATTTACGGCTTACTTTAAAGATAAAATTATTTGCGTTTCCGGATTTGATTATAAAACGGCTTTGGCGCAAAAAATTTGCTCGAAAGAAAAATTAGTAATGACTCATAATGGCATCAGCGAGATAAATTTTTTGTCTCGACAGGAGGCCAGAGAAAAATTAAATCTTCCGGATAGCGGATTCATAGTTGGCAGCATCGGCAACCTCTATAAAACCAAAGGATTTACTTATTTAATAGAGGCGACAAAAAAATTAGTTGAGGGAGGTATAGATATAATGACGGTTATTATTGGCGAAGGTCGGGAGAAAAAAAACTTGACTGAACTCATAAAAAAGCATAACTTAGAGGATAATGTAATTCTAGCCGGCCGGATTCCTGAAGCTGCTCGCTTTCTATCCGCTTTTGATATTTACGTCTGCTCCTCGGTTAAAGAAGGCTTGTCTTACACCATTATTGAAACTATGCTAAACGGCCTGCCGATTATCGCTACCCGCGTTGGCGGCAATCCGGAATTAATTGAAGACGGCAAAACCGGCTTACTGATAAATTCGCAAGACGCCGATGATTTAGCGGATAAAATTAAAAAATTAAAAAACGATACTAACCGGCAACAGGAGTTAAGCACGAAAGCCAGAATTAAGGCGCAAGAAGAGTTTAACCTGGAAAAAATGATTAGAGAAACTAAAGAGGTTTATAAAAATTTGAAATAAAAGTTAAAACACAAAAACGCACCTTTAAAAAAAGGAAACGGCGATGGAAGAAATGGGAATGTCAGAAATGGGAATGTCAGAAATGGGAATGTCAGAAATGGGCATGTTAAGAGAATATGGCCTAGACGACAAAGAGGGAGTAGAATTTCATAATTTTTCTCCCGATGATTTTATTCTGATTTATTTTTTTTCCTTTATCGCGGCAGTAGTTATCCTCGTAACGGCCGCCCTCCATTTTTTATCGCTCCAGCTTGGTTATGGGGATGGTCTTCCATTCTTAATCCCAGCATTCTTTCTCTACGTCTGCGCTGAATACTTTTATCATTGCGGGAAAACTGCCAGACAAAGGAAAGTTTTGAAGAAGAACTCATGAGATAAACTCAAACAGAAAGGAACAACGAATGGAAATAAAAGGAATAAGGGAGCCTGTGATAACCGCTGAAATTGGCAAACTCGACGGCATAATAATCTCTTGTATTCGAGGCGGTTTAGCCATAATAGTGGCTCTTATAATGGACGCCATCTACATCGGCTTCTATTATTCAGATCTGGGTCCATATGAGCCACTGAAATATTTGGCGATAGTAATTCTTCTTGC
This sequence comes from Patescibacteria group bacterium, assembly GCA_028711415.1. Taxonomy (GTDB): domain Bacteria; phylum Patescibacteriota; class Patescibacteriia; order Patescibacteriales; family JAQTRU01; genus JAQTRU01. Next base: position 3,009 of record JAQTSG010000060.1, read on the forward strand.
CACCATCTGCCATTTCTGGTTTCGTTGTCTCTCCCAATACTGCGAAACATAAGGAATTTCTTTTAAAAAGAGGAAAACGGCGATGAGCACTAACGAAACACTGCCAATTACCTCGCAAGATATCTCTTTTTACGAGGACGAACGTGACGATCCCTTCTCTTTATCTATTTTTAATATTTTCCTGGCAATCGTCACAATAATCGTTTCGGCAATCGCGACCGGCCTGTATTTTTTATTACTCCACTTTGGTTGGGGGGACGGGCTTCAGTTCTTAATTCCGGCATTCTTTCTCTATGCCTGCGCTGAATATTTTTATTATCGTTATTCCAGCGACGAAGGAATTCCCGAGGAAGAGTGCGAAGAAGACTAAAGCCACTAAAAGAGGAAATAATCTCCGGACTTTCGCGCGACGGGTCGGTTCATTAAAAGCCGGCCCGTTTTCTTTTTTTCAAATTGACAAAAACTATGAATATGGTAAAATTTTATATTAAAACAAAAAACAAAATGTACCTTTCAATAGTCTAGGGGGGTATTATGAAAACGGCTTTCAATTTTATTGTTCTTGCGTTTTTCATTACCATCTCTGTCTTGTTTGTTTGCAAATTATTTACTTTAAACCAGAAGCCAGAACCTTATGAAGTTGATTTTTCCGGATTTGGCGGAAAAATAGTGGCCGAAGGCGAAGTAATTCTTCCTAAATTTTCGCAAGAAGCGCCGTTTACGGAAGCCGTTGGCTGGGGGCCGGAGGCAACTTTAACCTTTGGCAGCCAGGAAGAAAATTTCTGTTTTCAAATTTGGCGGCCAGATTCTTCAGGAAACGGCCAATACGCGCGAAAAGAATATGAAAAAATCGGGCCATGGAAGAATGTCCTATGGAGAATAGGCAAGGTGGAACGGCAGGAAAATAAATTCATTTTCCTGCCAAAAAGAGACAAGGGCTGTATTTTCCCGCTTCTAGTTATTTTCACCATTCTCTTCGTATTTTCCTATGAGTCTTGGAAATCCTTTACAAAGGGGAATTGAACTAAAAAGGAGTCAGCTGCGTGCTGACCCCTTTTTCTTTTTATAAAAATATTTAATTATCTTTTTACTTCTTCGTCCAGTATTCCACGCTCCTCATTACCCGAAAAGCGTCAGCCGGCTTGCCTAAAAAATATCGTTTACCGTCGCCGGTATTAACGTACCAGGCCTCGCCATGGCCCTCCACCTGCAGAAAAATTTTTCCTTTTTGCTTATTAGCAAAGGCCTTGTCTATACCGAGATTTCCCGCGCCGGCCGGATTAAACCCGCCTAAAACTTCCTCTCTATCCGGATAGCCGTCCGCGTCCGTATCGGCTTTAGCCGCGTCCGTGCCCAAAGCTTCTTCAACCATATCGGACAAGCCGTCCGCGTCCGCGTCCTCGCCCTCTAAGTTAGCATCGGCCACCGGTATTTTTT
>JAQTSG010000021.1 GCA_028711415.1 Patescibacteria group bacterium
TTTACCCGCTTTTACCATTTCTTTACCCGCTTCGCGGCAGCAAAGAAAAACTCCGCGCAGATTAATGGCCTGAATTTTTTCCCAAAGCGCTAAATCCATGTCTAGAACCAGTTTGCTGGGAAAAATGCCGGCATTATTAACAAAAATATCCAAGCCGCCAAATTCCTTTACGGTTTTTTCTACTAAATTTTTTACCTCTTTTTCCGAGCTCACATCGGTTTTTATAAAAATAACCTTATTTTCGCCCTGGCCGCTCAATTCTTTAGCTTTTTCTTGCCCGACCTTTTTATCAATATCAGCGATTACAATATTGGCGCCGGCTTCATAAAGCCGCTTGACGATACCATAGCCGATGCCCATCGCTCCGCCAGTCACAACCGCGGTTTTTCCGCTTAAATTAAAAATTTCTTTGATAGTTTTATTTGGCATAAATTTTGATAGTTAATTTATAAACGCATTTTAATTATAGCAAATTAAAAACAAGACAACAAATTAGCGTTTCGGTTCTAAAACTTAAAATAATAAAAATCATTTGCCTTATTCTTTAAAGCTGCTAAAATGAAAATAGTCAAATAAAACTCTTTCCACGTTTATGCTAAGACAAAAATCTCCTCACTTTAAGGCACTGGTTATCGTCGCCCATCCGGACGACGAAACTATTTGGTTGGGCGGTTTCATTATGACGCACCCCGAGATAAAATGGACGATTTTTTCTTTATGCCGCGAGAAAGACCCTGACCGAAAACCAAAATTTCTAAAAGTGTGCCGATATTACAAAGCTAAAGCGATAATCGCCGACTGGGAAGACGAAGGAAAGCTAAGTTTAAAACAATCAATTCCGCTTGCCAAAAAAATAATTACTGAAAAATTAAACGAAACAACTGGAAAAAAATTTGACTGGCTTTTTACCCATGGGAAAACGGGCGAATACGGCCATCCCAGACATATCGGCGCGTACCGGGCGGTAAGTTCACTGGTTAAAGACGGTAAACTAAAACCAAAAGATATATTTTGTTTTAATTACGAAAAACTTAGTCAAAAAAAATTCTCCCGGCCGCAGGCTAAAGAAAATTCCGATTTGCTTTTTTACCTGACGAAAAAAGAATTTGAAAAAAAGAAAGGAGTGATGACCGACATCTACGGATTTGCCGCAGACGGAATTGACACGAATTACTGCACTAATCCAGAGGGATTTAAAATAAGGAAATTAAAAAATTAAAATTCAAAATTGAAAATTATGGAGTAAAAAATTTCTTATGAAATTTTTTACGTTATACCTAAATTTTACATTTTGAGATTTACATTTTACCTTTATGAGAATTGCTATTCTCTATGTTCACCCTCCTGAACCGGATGGTTTAAGTATCCAAGGGAATTTATTGTATCGCGGATTAAAAGAAATCGGCGTGGAGGTTATGCCCTGCCATTATTTTTCCAGCTTTCAAAAACAATGGGTTTTAAAAGCGTTTAAGCCGGATATCGCTATCGGCGTCGGGTGCTGGACTTATGTGCCGGATATTGTTTTAAGCCCGCGGTCAAACGGGGTAATACCCGTGCCGTGGCTGGTAGCGAACGGCTGGGTGGCGAATTACAAAGATATTTTGGGCTCTCTGCCTTTAGTTTTCACGACTTCAAACTGGGTAACCGGAACGTATAAACGCGACGGCGTGGAAACAAAAAATTTTAGAACCCTGCCGATCGGTTTTGACCCGGCGGAAATGAGGCCGATGTCGCATAATGATCCGAAGGTCCAGGAACTGCGGCGGATGCTCAATATCCAACCGCACGAAAAAATGATTTTAACTATCGGCGGCGACGTTACCTCTAAAGGAGCGCAGGAAATGTTAAAAGCTTTAGCGGAAGTAGATAAAGAATTTAAAGACTGGAAATACGTGATGAAACATTGGGATTCGGAGTCGGCCGAAATTCACGGCGAGGAGGAAAACTTATTGATTAATCAACTAGGCCTACCCCGCCACAAAATCACTTATCTTTCCGGCGCTTTTTCCCACGACTTTATGCCTTATTTAATCGCGGCCTGCGATATTTACGCCGCCCCGTCGCGGCTTGAGGGCTTTGGCATGATCCAGATGGAAGCCGAGGCCTGCGGCCGGCCGGTCCTGTCAATTAACGCCGGCGGCCCGGCTGATACGATTATCCATAATCAAACCGGATTTTTAGCCGCGGTCGGCGAGGAAATTAAATTAACCGAAGAATGGGTCTATGAATCCATGGGCTTTGACGCCGACCATAAAATTATTTTCAACGAGCCGAAAACGCTCGCCTACCGCGCGAGCGTGCCGGACTTGGTTAAATATTTAAAAATACTTTTAACCGATGACGGACTAAGGGAAAAAATGGGAGAAGCGGCGCATAAGCACGCGATGGAAAATTTTCAGTATACCGATGTCGCTAAAAAGGCGCTTGCGATGATTAAAGAAAAAGTAAAACTGGATTAAGAATAAAATTTTTAAAGAATAATAAAAACGACCCCATCTTTACCGGGTCGTTTTTAATAGGTTAGCAAATAATTATTAGAAAAATAAAACTCTTTTTCTCTTTAAGCATTCGTAAGCGTAAATGTAAGTTCCGGCCGACCAGCCCTGATACGGTTCGCCCAGCGGGACGCCGGTTTTACCATGGAGCCATTCGTTAAATTCCTTGCGGCGCAGTTTAACAAGCTCTTCCCGCGATAAGCGGCGTTTATCTTTGGTTATGAGATAGGCGGGCGACTGCGGATTTTTGATGATAGCGAGATCGGCTTTCGCTAAATTCGCCAATTCCTTTTTTGCCAGCGCGTATTTTTTCATTTTTATCAGGGCAACAACATAAAGCCCGCCGATAAACGGCCAGATGCCAGCATTAGAATAATTATACGGCTGGCGCGCGTCGCATTTTTCAAAATAAGAATGCCACTCCGGGTCGCCTTTTTTAAGCGGCGGCCAGATCGCCTTGCAGGGATAGGGCTTATTAATTTTGGCCTTTTCTATATGCTTAAGAATTCTTGAAGCAATCGCCGGCGTGGCCAAACCGGTAATAATCGCCAGCAGATTGCCGGCTGTATCAAACCATTCTTCGTGTTCGCGGTCGCCGTCATGGTTTTTCCAGCCCCAGGGGTAATAATAGCCAAGTTTTTTATCATAAAGCGCGGTATAAGCCCGGATCTCTCCATTGGTCGTTTTTTTTACTGCTTGCGCCAATTTCGGCTCGCCTAAAAATTTAAGCGCGGCGTAAAATAAAGACTGGGCATGGATAGTATAACCATATTTATGGGGAAAAGCGTCCTGCCAATCCCCGGTCGGCTGCTGAACGATAAGGCCTAAATTATCCGGATCCTGATATCTTAACCAAAGCAGGGCCTTGGCAATATTACCTTTGTATTTTTTAAGTAATGTCGCGTCTCGGTAATTTTTCGCGTAAACGTAATGGCCGATGATGTACCAAAGCGGCGCGTCCAGAGAATTAAAAGTGATATCCGACTGCCGGTCAAGATTATAAGAGCCGACGCAATTCGGCACCAGCCCGAGTTCGGTCTGATTTTTAGTTAAAAGTTCCAGACTTTTTTTCATCGGTTCTTTGAATTTTGGGAAAAAGGAAGCGCCTAGGGAAGTCATCATGCTGTCCCGCGCCCAAACGGCTTCGTACCCGCCGGGCAGACCGGAAGCATAAAAGCCGTTTGGTTTAGCGCAGCTGGTTAAAACTTCAATCGCTTTTAAATAAGCTTCTTTTGTCTTATCCGCCCCGTTAGCCCCGCTTATCCCGTTAGAAGTCTTACTTCTAACGGGACTTAGAAATCTATTTCTAACGGGGTTAGAAATTATAATATTTTTTTCCCCCATAATAATACTATGATTAATTTTTTAATGTTTTCCGCAACAACGAATTTTTGTTTATCCTTGGCGCGAATCCTTGGTTGATATTTTTACCCCTTTTATTTCTATCAAGATTTCTAACGGGGTCTGTATATGATTTTAATGGTTATTTAATCTTTTCAATGGCGAGCCGGGCTAAAAGGTAGGAAATAGTTGATTCGGCTCCCTGATTGAAATTAAGCGAATATTTGCCCAAGCCGTCATAGCAGCCGCCGGTCGCTTCGTCATAAACCATCTGGTTTAAATAATTTTTTCCTAAGAACCAGTCAAAAGCGATTTTGGCCTGTCTGGCGTAATCTTTATTTTTGGTTATCTCGTAAGCCCGGACTAAGGCCTCAACGGCCGAAGAAGTGTCTTCCGGCTGCTGGTCAAAGTAAGCCCGTTTGCCGTCGCAAAAATACCAGCCATTCTGCCCGATGGCCGAAAAATAATCTTTTTCAAAATTAACCGGCGTTAAAAATTTTAAGGCGCTTTCCGCCACCTTCAAATAGCGCTTATCGCCGGTGATAGCAAAGGCGTGAAGCATTGATTCCGGCAATTTAAAATTTGAGTAAGTTAAATAATCTTCAAACCAAAACCATTTCTTGGCTATATTTTTCGGCTTGGCAATCTGCTGCTCATATCTCCTTACCAATTTATCCGCCATTTTTTTCAGCTGTTTTAAGCTTGATTCGTTTTCTTCTAAATAACTTTTACTTAGTGATTTTAAATTTGAAGCCGGCTCTAAAGTATGCGCCAATCCGATTATGGCGAAAGCGATAGCGCGAGGCGAGGAAAGTTTTCCTAAATTTCCTTTGGCTTTTTTAAAAACCGCGTAAGCCGGCTTTTTTACGCTATCCGGCAAATTTTCTATGGTTAGTAAATAACCGATGGCCCAGATAGCTCGGCCAAAAGAATCTTCGCTTACTGACTTATTAATAATCGTCTTGTATCGGCTTACGAAACTTATAAATTCGCCGCTGGCTCTCTGGGAAAATTTTATAAATTTTAAGTAAGTAGTAATTAAATCAAGAGTGTTTGTCATGGGCTTATCCTGATAAAGTCTTACGGCGGCAATTAGAGCTCTTGCGTTATCGTCTAAGCAATATCCGGAATTAAGGTCCGGCTTGGTGTGGCTGGCAAACTGGATAATGCCGAATTCATCCGTTAAATTTTTTATATGATTAAGGTTAATCGGCGGCAATTTCCCTTTTTCTCTCGGCACGATTTTAGCGAAATTGTTAAAGGTTTTAAAATAGGAAAGAGCGACATTCTGCCAGGTCATATGGCGGGAATGAAAATAAGCGTTTTTTTTCATCTCATTTCTCGCTTTCTTGTCCCCCAGCATCAGCAGTAAAGCTCTGGCAATATCCTTATGTTTTTTAAACCCTACTAAAATTCCCCGCTCCGGCGTAATCGTATCTTTGGCGTATTGGGTCGCGGTGGAAATTATCGGGCAGGCGCAGGACAAGGCGTAAGAAAGCGTTCCGCTCACCGCCTGCAGCGGATTTAAGGTGGGAGAAATATAAATATCGGTAGCTTTAAGAAAATCAATTAATTCTTCCAGAGTCAAATATTTATCATAAAACTTTACGTAATTTTCCAGTTTCAGTTCACTAATTAGCTTTTTTAATCCATTCCGGTATTTTTCGCCTTCGTATTTCCTTACCAGCGGATGAGTCGCGCCCAAAATAAGATATTGGACATCCGGAAATTTTTTTATAACCTCAGGCAGGGCCCGGATGGCGTACTCAAGGCCTTTATCTCGGTTTAACATACCGAAGGTTGAGAGAATGGTTTTGCCCTGCAGGTTTAATTTTTTCTTGGCTTTTGATTTTGATGGAAACGCCACGTGATGAACGCCATGAGGAATAACGCAAATTTTTGTTTTTTTCACGCCATAAATTTGCCGCAAGGTTTCCGCCGCGCTATGGGTCATCACCACGACGTTGCTGGATTTTTCTATTATCGTCCGGGTGATTTGCTTCGCCTGTTTATCGGGCTTGGGCAGAACCGTGTGGAAAGTCGTGATAATCGGCTTCTTAACTATCTCCATAAACGGCAAAAGATAATTCCCCCATTCCCCGCCGAAAATGCCGTATTCGTGCTGGATGCTTACCAGCTTAATGTCATTTGATTTATTTATTTCCTTGGCTCGCAGTAAATAATCTTCTATTTCATCCTGATTAATCTGCATTATGGTTTTATGGGGATAATTATAGATGGCGGTTGAGCCGCTGTTCATCGCCAGTATCCGGCTCTTTATGGTTGAGTTAAATCCTTTATCCATGGCATTAGTTAAATCCTGGGTAAAAGTAGCAATCCCGCATTCTCGGGGCGGGAAAGTTCCGACATATAGGACGCAAGGATGTTTTGACCTTTTCATAACCATTGATTTTTATTCCGCCTGTCTCTTAACTTTATATTTCATTATCTCATTAAGCAGACTTTTTAAGCCCACGCTCGCCACGGCAATGTTGGAATCAGCGGCGCCGTAATAAATATAAAGCCGGTTGTCAAAAATACTCGCGCCGGTCGGGAAAACTACATTATGGACATGCCCTTTCTTTTCCCATTTTTTATCAGGCGAAAATAAAGGATAGGGCAGATGGGCGACGGTTTTTGTCGGGTCTTTTAAATTAAGCAAGGCGGCGCCGGCATGGTAAACTCTTCCTTTATTCATCGGCTCCACGCCGTGATAAATCAAGAGCCAGCCCAAATCGGTTTTTATGGGCGGGCAGCCGCCGCCGACATTTCTCGCTTCAAAGCCGTGCCCCCCTTCCAAGATAACATTCTCCGACAATTTTTTTATATAGTCCTTCCAATAATCAACTTCTTTCAGCTGTTTGAACTTATTAAAATAAATTACCTGGATGTCCGGCAAAATCCGGTGGATGAGAGCGAATTTTTTGTTAATCTTTTCCGGAAACATAACGCCGTCCTTATCCCAAAGAAGCACGTCGCGCGCCACCATATCCTTATAGTATGACTTAAAAAAATAATAATCATCTTTCAGCTTTGAATATTTAAAAAGCCGGCCGACGGCGTCATAACTCATCTGCGGGCTGATAATTCCCCCTCTTTTCAGTTTAAATAAATCAGGGCCGTGAGAGTAAGCGATTAAAGCGTTTTTTCCGTCATGGACAACATAAACAAGATAAAAAGTGTTGCCGATTTTAACAATCCGCGGGTCTTCCACTCCTTTTTTTTCATAATTATACTTCGGCTTTAAATAAGGCGAAGTCCATCTCTCAACCACCTTAAGCGGGCCTTCCAGCCGGGCATAGCCAAGGCAGGAAATATAATTCTTATTTATCGCCCGATAAATAAGATGGACATCGTTGCCGTCCTGATATATGCCGGGGTTTAAAACCGATTTATTTTCAAAACTGTTCTCGGTTGGCTCAAGAATAACTCCCTCCCGCTTGATTTTTATCATACTTTTTTATAGAAAAAAATAATAAAAGGCATTAAACCTTGGGGCAAACCCTGAACCCTTAACCTCCCTTGCCCTTCTTTAAAAGGCGGGTTTGAATGTCCCCCTTCGAAAGGGGGATAAAGGGGGATTTTACCTCGCCCTATCCGGCTTTATTCCATTATACCATAATTTCTCTTTTCCCACGAAAATAAAGCCCTTTTTCTTTACTATCTAATATTCAACGCTTACTTTTCGCAAGGGTTGACCCCACCTCGCCCCTCCCTTCGCGAAGGGCGGGGCGAGGGCGAGACGAAGCGACGTGGAATCTAAGGTTTTGAAACAAATTCTCACCACTAGCATCGGGTATACCTAATCCTTTACCCCGTTAGAAACCTTGTTTCTAATGGGGTTGACAAAAATCCGTATCTTTGCTATACTGATAGCATAATTTAATAATATTTACGTTCATTTTACATTAGTGAAAATCTACGTAAACCAAACGAATGTCGTATCAAAACAACGCCGGCGACCGGAAGATGTATCAGGGAAACTGGACCTGCTCACAATGCGGGGCCCCGATTACCGAATTACCTTTCGAACCGAGCGGAGACAGGCCACTTTTCTGCCGTGATTGCCACAGGCAGAAAGTGCAGGATCGTCCGAGACGATTCTAATTAAAGAGTAATATTATATTGAACTCAATCAGTTAATATACTTCTTAAACAAAAGCCGCGCCCAAAGCGCGGCTTTTGTTATGGGGAAAGTAAGAAAAAAACCACTCCTTAAAAGATGGAGTTTTTTCGCTTAGCCAAAGTCTCCTGCCCAAGGGACTCTAGCCACATCTTTATTTTGGCTATTTTTAATTATTTTTTTCCTTTAAAGAAATAACATTGATAATTATTAAAAATAATGCGAGAACAGAATAAAACCAATTCAAATATTCTATTTTCCGTTCATTATTTACTTTTATTTTATTCGATTGGTCGGCCGAAATTCTAAATTCATCTTCTAACCATTCTCCCGATTTAACATTTGTATTAATTTCATCATTAAGTAATTTAATTTTTGTAGCTAACCCTTCGCAATCATCTTGGTAATTGTTACTATTAAAGCAATTTTTTCTTAACATCTCTATAAGTTGAAAGGTTTGATTTGATGTGTGAGCAGAGACAACGGAATTAAGCATAACTAATTCTGTCGCCCTAGCAAGAGTTTTTTTATAACTTTCATCAATTCTATTATTAAGACTACCAACTAAAAATACAATAAAAGTGATTAAAATAGTAAATATAACTGTTACAGTCGCCCGGTTCCTTGTTATAAATAAAAATGGATTTTTTACCAAAGCAATCATCTTTTTTATAAATGACATTAAATCGCACATATTTTAAAATTAAAAAATCCCCACTTTAGCATGGGGATTCTATAATATTTTAGCAAATTTTCAATTTTAGGTCAATCAATTTCTGCCTACCACTCCCAAATCCTCCCAATCCTACTAACTAAAATATTATTGCGGAAGAAAAATAATAAGCGGCCCAACTAGGTCGGACCGCTTATTTCTTCTGTTTTAAAAAACTTATTCGGCTTCCATGGTGCAGGGCGGCTTGGGCGTAAGCTGATAGACCACGCTCACCACGCCCGGCACTTCAGCCGGAATACGTCTGCCAAGGTCCTGAAGAATAAACGTTGGAGGTATGGCTGGCTCGGCCTTACGAGCATCAACGCTTGTCCAGGCCCTTACCTCAATCTGGTATCCAAATAAGCGCTTGCCTCCAACAATGCCGGTTACCCGGTCTCCCTTTAAAATCGTCATGGTCTGGAAGACCGGAAGGATATGAAAAATTTCCTCAACGATTACCGTGGCTTTCCGGACAATCCCCAGTTTTTCTGCTGTCACTTCTCCCTGAATCCGGACGGACAAACCCGGTCCGGGAAAGGGCTGGCGATTGACGATTTTCGGTGGCAGGTCTAAGGCTTGAGCGACCAGCCGGATACCGTCTTTGCGCAGCTGGACTAAGGGCTCAAGAATTTTGTAGCCGAAAGCTTGTTGCGGATCAATGCCGAGCTGCTCGAAAATATTATGCTGGCGCTTAATGCCAGCTTTGGTTTCCTCCACATCCGTTAAATTGGTTCCGTGAAGAAGCACCTGGGCTCCGCTTTCTCTTACCAGTTTGCCGAAGACATCCCGATAGAAAGACTGGCTTACACCGTCCCGTTTCTTTTCCGGGTCAGTCAGTCCGGCCAAATTCCGCAAAAACACGTCTGCGGCATTTACAATTTCTACCGGAATTCCCAAACTCCAGAAAATACCGAATATCTGCCCGGGCTCTCCCTCCCGCATCAGGCCGGAGTCAATGAAGTACGTTTTCAGCCGGGAACCAAGTGCCCTGTGCCCAAGCATTGTTACGACCGAAGAATCCACTCCGCCGGATAAGGCGTTTACAGCCAGACCATCGTTTCCGACCGCTTCCTGGATTGCCGCAACTTGCTCGTCAATAAAGTCTTGCATGACTCGCGCATCGCTAAGCATAGCGGCGGTAATCTCTCTGTTCATTCCCATGCTAGAACCTCCTTTTTTGTGAAACTTTTTGTGAGTTAGTAAAAAGGACTAATTATTCCATATCTCCTTGCAATTTAGTCTAATATATCCTAAAAAACAAAAAAAAGCAAATTTGGCCTTGTTTTTTTAAACCTTGACATAGCCCTAAATTTATGCTAACCTAACCTATTAATGCTCTTTTCATTTTGGCTGTATTTTTTTGTCGTTTTTATACGCAGTTAAGATGCGGCTATAATTAGTCGCAATATGACCCAAACAATCGTAAGAAGGGAGAAACATCATGGAAAGAAGTCTGAGAAATTTTGCCAGAATGACCACCGCAAGATTCGGGTTGCCACCGATTTTCGGGGAAATGGCTATGCAGGAACTGGAAGACGAGGACAAACTCCCGGGAGAAGCGGAACGCCGCGCTTACGCAGCCCAAACCGGCGACGAATACCCGCTGGAAGAAATCGAGGATTCGCTGCCCGTCATTTTCCTGCCGTTCGGTTCCCTGCCGTTCGGCCCGCCCATGATGGGAAGAGCCGACAACGCTTCGGAGACCAATGTTCACATCCTCGTGGGCGAGGACGGGAAATTAAGGGTGACCGGACGGAAAACCGGCTCGGTTCACGTGGAAATTCCGATTGATGAATTTCCCGACGCGGCCGCGGCCGAAGCGATCCGGCAAGTCCTTTCGGCCAAAAGGGCTATCAGGGAAGGGAACGAGAAACTCGAAAATCTCGGGGCCGCCACGACCGAGCTCAGGAAGTTCGTATCTTTCGAACCCGACTGTCTGCGGAATGCCCTCTGGGACAAATTCCCGGCGTTCATGGGCGAGGACAATATCAAGATCGCGGACAACGACGGCGTCCCCCAGCTGGTCGTGAACAACGAGGAAAGACCTTTCAATGTGCCGGAAGACTTCGGTCGGGCGATCCTTGCCCGCCAGGCGAAGCTGGACGAAGCCAGAACTACCATCGCCGCGAACGAAAAGCTTGACGGCGAAATATCCACCCTGGTGTGCGCCAAGGAAAGGATTCTCCCGCAGTTGAATAACGCGGCCGAAACGCTGCTCGTCAAGAAAGCACTCCCCAAGGGAGAAAGGTTCATCGGCTTCGGCGAGAAGAAAGACGGGAAACAGGTTATCCTCATCAGCCGCGAGGTTGATGAACCCATCACCGAGATCCCGCCGGAGATGAGGAGAAATCTTATCCTCTCCCACCTCGAAGGCAGGAACATTCCCGACAAGGTGCTCGAAGCCCTCGGCATCAAGGACGATGTCACCAATATCCGGGGAATCCTCGGCATCAATCCCGCCGCCAATCTTCCGGAAGCCCCCGCAGCCCCGTCCGCCATCGCGGAAGGGGAAGGAAAGGAGGAACGTTCCGACACCCATCCTCCGGCCGACAACGTCAAGGAAACCTCCGATACCATCCAGCCCGGCGACACCACCGGCGTCGAGGAACATCTCGGCGCCCAGGCCGCCGCCGCGGAAGAAAGCGAAGGGGAGAAGGAAAAACCCTAATCCTCTCCTCGCTTCAAGAAACACAAAAGCCTGCTTTACTTCGGTAAACGCGGGCTTTCTTTTTTTAGCCAAAACAAAAACCCCCAAGGGGGTGGCTACTGGGAATCGAACCCAGGTCATCGGGACCACAACCCGATGTACTAACCGTTATACTATAGCCACCCCTTTAGGGGTTTATTCTTTATTCTATTTACTCCGCCAACTGGCGGACTACAAACTGTAAAAATAAATTTTATCTTTCCCGTCTTCTAAAACTTCTTTGGCCTCTATCCCGGGCAAGGGAAACTGATAACTGATAATCTTTAAGCCCTGCTTGCCTTCTTGCTTGATTTTATCCTCTAATTTTTTCATCGTCAAGAGATTTAAGTAGCAATAAAGGACATCGGCTCCGCTTAAATCAACTTTGAAAATATCTTTTTTCTCTATAATAATTTTACTTTTGCTTAAGCTGTTTTGGATCTGGGCGATCAGGTAAGGTAAGAAACAATACTCAAAACCGATTAATTTGGCACGAGGGAATTTTTCCCGCGCGGCGCGCAGAAAACCGGCATTGCCGCAACCCAGTTCGTAAATAACCCCGTCTTCTTTTAAATCAAGTTTCTCTATGATTTTTTTAATAACTTTTTTCTTGGAAGAAATAAACGGCGCGTAGCCGCGAAAAACTATATTGTAAAACTGAACTAGGAAAAAAACCGCGAAAACAAGAAAAAGGAGCATGATAATAATTTGGATAGCCAAACTTAAATAATTCATATGATTAGGGACTGTCGCCAAATGTACTTTTGGCTGACAGTCCAACATTTAAAAATAATTTGTACGCCCAGAGGGAGTCGAACCCCCATAACCAGCTTAGAAGGCTGGTGTTCTATCCGTTGAACTATGGGCGCCCTACTTCTCCGCCAGCTGGCGGATTCGCAAAGTAAGCCTAAAATAAAATTGCCTTACGGCAATATATATAATATAGCAAAAACAAGGGAAAAAGTCAAAACAAGTTAATTTTTCCGTCATTTTTATATTTTATTTTTAATTTTTTATATTTTTAAACTTCTCTGCCTTATTGCTTCAAATAAAATTATAGCTGTGCTTACGGAAACGTTTAAGGAATCAATCTTGCCAGCCATCGGAATTCTCACTTTTCCCGAAGCGGCCTCCATCCAGCCCTTACTTAAACCCGGGTGCTCTTCGCCCATTATAATCGCCACCGCCCCTTTATAATTAACTTCCGTGTATAATTTTTTCGCTTCCGGCGTAGCGGCCAAAGATTTAATTTTGTTTTTAGCCAGCCACTTTTTAATCTCTTCAGCTCCGGCCAACGCCACCTGATTGGTAAAAATCGCGCCAAGACTGGCCCGGATAACGTTGGGGTTATAAATATCGGTTTTTTGGTCAGCCACGATTACGGCGTCAACTCCGGCCGCGTCCGCGCTGCGCAGGATCGCGCCTAAATTGCCCGGCTTTTCTAAAGACTCTAAAATTATAATTAAAGGATTTTTATTTAATTTAATTTTATCCAGTTCTAAATATTTTGGTTTAGCTAAAGCTAAAAATCCGTCCGGATTTTCCCGATAAGAAATTTTTTGGAAAATATCAGAAACAACCGGAGTTATTTTCTCTTCCGGCAGACCGGCTATTTTTTCCCCCCCGGCAAAATCTTGGCAGTAAAATAATTCAACAATTTCTAAACCGGCCTGATGAGCCATCTCTATTTCCTGCCGGCCTTCAATAATAATTAAATCCTGCTTCTTCCTTTCTCTTGGCTTGCGCAGTTTTATTATTTCTTTGATTTTCGCATTTTGCGAACTGGTTATTGTTTCCATATATTTAGTCTCGTTATGCGTTATGCGTTATGCGTTATGCGATTTTTTTTCTTTTAAATAAACTAAATAAGAATAGCCCATCGTGCCAATTAGTAATATAACCATAGCGGCGATAAATATCGGCAGACGCCAGCTAATTGGCAAAAAAGCCTCAAGACCGATTAAAAGGCCGGCGAGCATAAACATCTTCCCGCCAAAGCGATGGGTTTTGTTCCAGACTTCCTCACTAGATAAAGTCCACGGCGTTTTAATGCCGACGAACCAATTCATTTTAATTTTTCCCAAATAATTGCCGATGATTATGAAAAGAATCCCGACCCCGACCGGCACGATAATCCCGATGGGCAGGTTATAACCTAAAGTATTTAAGCTGGTGGCAAAATAAATAATCGCCATAAAGAGAATTAAAATATCTTTAAAAACATGGTACACTTTCCGGAATTGATCATATCTTTCCTTTTTCGGATCAAGAAAAGGAAAGACCAAAAATAAAATATACATACCAACCATTATGGCCGGAATAGTAAAGGCGATAGACCGCGAACCCCAATTGTCTACCTCACCGGCGAAATTCCAGTGAATCGGCACTATCTCGGGAGAATGGGAATAAAAATAGAAAGAAGAAATTATAGTCGCCACTAAAATTAGAAGCGGCAAAATTTCTGTTTTTAAAGTTGGTTTAACGGGATTTTTCATAGATTTGAAAATAAAATAATAAAATATTAAAATAATATAAAAAACTAACTTACTTTCTGTATTTTAATTGTTGCTCTTTTAAAAATCCTATGTAACCATTAATGGCCCTTTCCGCATTCTTCCCCTCCTGGTACAGATTATTAAATTTTTCTTGGTTTATATAATCTTCATCTAAAGCAACGTAAAGCTGGTCTAAAACTTCAATTAGAGAACCTCTAGCCATCCGGCAAAATTGTATGTTTTCCTGAAAATTATACCGGCCATAACCTTCGGCAATATTGGAAGATATTGAGATAACCGCCCTTCTCATTTGTGATGTTAGACAATACAATTCTTCCTTGGGAAAACTTTTTGTGATTTCATAAATATTCCTTCGGAAATCTCTATCTAATTGCCAGGCCTTTATATCTTCAAAACTATGCTGTTTTTGATTTAACCCCTCCATTATATTATATATTATTTTATTTTTATATTATTTTATTATTTTGGTTTAAAAAACTTAATTAACGACTCCGCCACTTCCTCAAACACGCTTAAATTAAGAGAATAAATTATTTCCTGCCCTTGGCGTTCGGAAGTGACTAAATCCGCCTGCTTTAAAGCGTTTAAATGGTGGGAAAGGGAAGGCAGGGTAATATTAAAATTCCGCCCGATTTCTCCGGCCGCCATATCCTTTTTCTTAAGCATTTCCAGAATTTTCCGTCTTGTCGGGTCTGATAATGCCTGCATGGTTCTACTTAAAGTCATATATTTAGATGTTTAGATAACTATCTAAGTTATATCATACCTATAAATTCTGTCAAGGGGATACCCAAAAAGCAAAAAAACAAAAAAGCAAAAAAACAAAATATTGAAAGGATAAAATAATTGCTTTCTTGTTTTTTTGTTTTCTTGCTTTCTTGAGATAATTACCCGAACATCAGCCACCCGGGCTTAAATAGCAAGAGTAGGCCGATAATTAAAATTATAATCCCGCCGATTAAATTAGACCAGCGGCTGTATCTTGAACTTATGCCTTTCATCTTTAAGGTAAGCATGGCGATAACAAAAATCAGCAGATCGTCCAGCATAAAAATAAAAATATAGAGAGCTAGATAAGCGTAATATTGCCAGGCAGCCAAATCGGATAAAGATAAAACCTGCGTGTAAATAGCCGGCAGCCCGGCGCTGCAAAGAAGCTCAACTAAATTAACGGCGGCGGCTAAGATAGCAATACCAACCAGGGACAGCCAAAATTTTTCTTGAGAAACAACTTTTTTTAATCTTTCAAACCAAGCCCGTCGCTTTTCCTCGCCGGTAACATGACAAACTCCCTTGCGATTTTTAAAATACTCCTTTAAATGATAATAACCGCTGGCTAAAGCGAACAGGCCGACAACCAGCCGGATCCAGAAAATAAATCCTAAAAATAAAAACAAATTAAGCCAGGCCGCCATGAATAAAAAGTAAACCAAAGCCGAAGCGACGATAAAAGTTGAGCCCAAAATCCACATTCTCTTCCGGCTCTCCAGGCCGAGGAGCAAGCTGATTAAAAATAAAAGCACCCACATCGCGCAGGGATTAAAGCCGTCTAAAGCCCCGATTAAAATAGTAAAAAGAGGCAGAGATATACCCTTTATTTTTATTTCCCCAAAGATCGGGACATTTACAGTCTCCGGCAATTCCTGTCCGTTTATACTATCTGCTTGGCAGCCGCAATTATGGACACATTCCTCGCCTCCGGCTTCGCAACTATGAGGGCAAACGCCGCTTTCTCCGTTTTTTTCTAAAATCGGCGCTATAACATCACTGCATTCGTTAACCGTATAATAATCTAATATTCCCCTTATTTTTTCTCCCGTGGTTTTATCATTATAATACCCGGCCACGGACTTGTTACCGATAACTAAAAGAGGCACGCCGGAAGTATCAAGGCCTAATTCTTTGCCGACCAAGGAAAGCAACTGGGCATTATCTCGGTTATACCAGACTTCATAGCGGAAAATTTCAATATCGCCTCTTTCTTTTTCTAGCTTATCTAAAAATTTTTCTTCTTTAGCGCAATGCGGACAGCCGTCGCCATAAAAAAAATAAAGGTTTATTTTATCCTGGGCAAATGCCGGCTGCGAAAAAGCAAACAACAGAAAAACCGGCAAAATGATTTTAAATATTTTAGATATAACTTTACTCATATTACTTATTAATCTTAACATTTTTTAAAAACGCCATCAAGAATAACAAAAAATGGGGTAAACCCCCATTTTCTTCCCCCAGGAATCCTAAATATCCCAAAAATCACAAAAATCTTAATAATATTTACCAAAAAAATATAAAATCCCGATACCCAATATCTAGTCTACTGATTTAAAATAGCGTCTATCTCTTCCTGCGTCATCTGGCGGCCTTCCTTCTTCTCTTCTATGCCTAATTCTTTTTCCACCGCCCTTCGCGGATCTAAAATTAAATCCACTTCCGCCTGCGTATAACCATCCTTCTTTATCTCGGCTTCTGTTTTTTTATCTAATTCGCTCCTTTTTTCTTCAATTTTTTGGTCAATATAAGCGTCTAACTTCGCCTGATCTTCCTCGGAAAATTCCTGCTGTCCTTTCTTTTTATCAACTATTTCCCCTATCTGCTTTTCCTGTTTCTTTAAGTCAGACTGCTTTTTAATATAAAAGGTGGTAAAAACCAGGGCTATCGCTAAAATAATAACTAATAAAATTTTTAAAGCGGTTTTAGGATACATAAATTTAAAATTTAATCGCTCACTCTATACAATATAACACGAAAACGCAAAAAGTAAAAATCGCTATAACCTAAAGGTTAAACAGTTTGATTGTTTGCGCCACTTCCTCTTTTAAGCCCTTAATACAATCATATTTTTCCACTTCGTCCTCATTAACCCAGCCGTAATCGGTAAAACCGCCAACTTCCGGCTTAACTTCTCCGCCTTTATACTTGGCCGCGAATTTTACCAATACTACCGGAATTCCGTCCGGCCTGATAAACGCCACGCTATTTATATATTTAAGCTTACTCTCTATTTCCACTCCGGCTTCTTCTTTAGTTTCTCTTACTAATAAATCCTCTACCGCATTCTCAAAATCAAGCGAGTCGCCATTAATTCTTGTCGGCCGGCTGATATCAAAATCCTCCCATTCTAATTTTCCGCCAGGCACCGCGTATTTACCCGGATGAACCTTTTCCCGTTCATCCCTTTTTAAAATCAAACATCGTTTGTCGCTTTCCCGATAAACAACCACATTAGCCACAAAATAAAAAAGCTTGTTTTTTTTGGCTTTGTCTAAGCTTATTCCAGTCGCGGGCATAATTTTAACTTAGAATATGGTAAAAATTATTTAATTTTAGCTAATATTTATTCTGCCCCGTCGCCGTCTCCTGTTAAGATTTTGGCGCGGTCGTAGTCTCTTTAAAAGAGCCACGGCCGCGCCTCGCTGTTATTCGCGTGAAATCTTCTATCGCGGTTCGGCGATGGCATTAAATTTTGGTTACAGATTACCTGTTGTTCTGGTTCTTTTCTTCCGTTTTGGAGGGCAAAAGCATTGCCGATAAAAACTAATATAATTTTTAGCTGTTGCCCTGTCCAATCCCAAAGAACTTTCTACTTGGGAAAATTTTTCCTTAGACGGCGGCCGGCGATGTTTCCACAGCTGCTCGCAAAACTCAACGAAACAATTCTGCTGGCCGACATATTCTCTGACCAGCTGGCCTCTGAAATATTCTTCTCTTGGTATTTCCCCATCAGCTTTTCCTGGACAGTTTCCCAAATTTCTTTCCAGGCGATAAAATTCCCGGCCATTACGCCATAAGAATATTACTTTCTGCCAATGGCAAAAACCAAAACTTTTAACAACCACCCTTCTGTTATGAGCCAGCACTCGCCAAATCTTAGGCACCTTGTCCCAATCTGGAAATTTTTCGTATACCTCTCTAAGTATCTGAAGCCATTCTTCTCTAGACAGACTTTTCTCCGGTTCCATCTTCTTTCTCCTCTTAAGTTTCTCAAAAGAACCAAAATATTATAATTTATTAAAAAGATAAAAAATTCAATCATAAAATAGCCCGCGGTTCCGTTTACCATCCCGCTGGCGTACAGGCGTCATCAACTACCTTTTGCAAACCTCTTTCATTTCCGAACATCTGGTCAAGAGTTTTTGTATTTAAAGTTCCTTTAGGAAAATAGCAATCAAGGTCCAGAGTATTGTTTATTTTTCTTTGGAAATGGCAGGTTTCATTTTCTATTCCAGAAACTGTTATTTCAATCACGGTTTTATTGTCCGACCCGAGCATTTTAGTAGTTACCGGCAAACATTGGTCCATTCTGCTTATGAAGCAAAAAGGGTCTTCTGCTCCTCGGCAATCAACCATTTTTTCATCTGCCTTGGGCGCCTGCCCGGCGGTTGTTTCTTCCTGCGCGCTATTATAGATAAAAAAGAAAAATAGCCCGCCGCCGATAATAACCAAAACTAAAACGGCTATAACTATGTATAAAATTTTATTGTTTGTCATATTTTTTCTTTTTAACCCCCTTTCGTTAAAGGGGGGTTGGGGGATTTTTAATATTAAATAAATCGACCTTTATTATTTTAATTAATTTTTAATAAAAATGCGAAGTGCTTTAACTATCTTCACCGCAATCCGCTACTTCTAGGCTACGCACAAATCAATGTTTTTAGTCGTTTCAACTACCTTGCCTTTATCATCATAAGTAACCTTAAAAAATACTGTTCCATCCTTCGGGTTTAGAATATGGCCGATGATTGGCTTAAGAGAAGGAA
>JAQTSG010000022.1 GCA_028711415.1 Patescibacteria group bacterium
ATCAAAAAGAGGAGATAAAATAAGATGCTCAAGAATTTTCGGAAAACGGATAATAATTCGCAGACTCCTGATGGACAGATCGAGATATCGTTTCTTTATACTCTCGTTCATCAAAAGGGCAACCCAGATGATGCCTATGAGGCAGGTGCATTACTTGCGGAAACCAGGCCAAATCTGGCAGAATCTATCGCCAATAATTTACGGAGATAATTTATCAAGGGTTGCTTCTTTAGAAGCTATAACAGCCCACCTATTCAAGAGGCTGTTTTTTATTTCTCTAAAAAATAAAAATTATTTCTTTCAAAAATGGAACTTTGCTTTTCTTCCTTATTAACTCATTATTGCCCCCGCCTAGCAGCAGTCTCTCATTAGAGGACTGCTGTCCGAGGGATAAATCTTTTTTTATTTTTTATATTTTATTTTTTATTTATTTAACCTTTTTTAAAACCTCTTTTAACTCCCCCGGCAGTTCTATTGTAAAAGTCTGCCTGTCTCCGGCTAAATCGGTAAAAGACAATTTGTCCGCCACTAAAAAAATCCGGCCTAGATTTAATTTTTTATTTTGTTCTCTCGTTTTTTTCGTGCTGTATAAATCATCCCCGACAAGCGGGTGTCCGTAAGAGAGCATATGAACCCGAATCTGGTGAGTGCGGCCGGTTTTAATTTTTACCTTTAGCAAGGTATAATTAATGAATTTTTTTATTACCTTAAATTCGGTAATCGCCCGCCTCACTCCCGGCTGGTCAGCATTTTTTTTATCTCTGTAAGCTATTGGCAAGGCCGCCATCTTGCCGTCCGGGGAACGTTTCAGGGGAAATAAAATTTCCTCTTCGTCTTTACTAATCTGGCCGTAAACCAAAGCCGTGTATTTTTTTTCCATTGTCCTTTTCTGAAATTGCTTTTTCAGGTTATCAAAAGAATCTTGAGTCTTGGCGATAACGACCAGGCCGCTGGCTTCTTTATCAAGGCGATGGACAATTCCGGGCCGCTCCGGATCCTCGCCGATTTTTTTTATCCCCGGATATTTTTTTACTAGCATCTCGGCTAAACTTTTTTCTTTTTTAGCGTCATTTCCGTGCATTATTAAACCCGCCGGCTTGTTTATCACTAAATATTCATCGGTTTCGGCGATAATTTCCGGAAAAGAAAAATTTGTCTTTTTCTCTTCTAAAAAGTCAGATTCAATCTTGGTTGACCCGACCGGAGCAACTTTAATCTCATCACCCTTCCTTAAACTAAAATGGGAAGAAACGATTTTGCCATTCGCCTTAACTCCGCCTTGTTTTATTAATTTCTGAATCTGGCTGCGGGAAAAATCAGGCAACCGGCTAGCTAAAAATTTATCCAGCCGCTGTCCGGCTTCTTCGGTTTTTATTTTAAATTTATTCACCCCGTTAGAAATTTCATTATTTTTTTTCCACATAATAATATACTAATTTCCACCAAAGGCGGATCAGCCTTTGGCTGAGATTTTTTATCATTCTATTTTACCCGTTTATTTCCAACAAGATTTCTAACGGGGTTCATATTATTTTAATAATTGTTCCATCTCTTGCGCCATCTTCTCTAAAGTAAACTCACTCTCGGCCAGTTCTTTCGCTTTCTCGCCAAGATGCCGCGACCGGATTTTATTTTTATATAACTCTATAATTTTTTGAGCTAAAATTTCACTGCTGCCGGCTTCAACTAAAATTCCTGATTTGTCTTCCAGAATTAAATCTTCAAAACCTCGGTTATGAAAACCGATTATCGGCAGGCCCGCGGACATTATTTTTAAGACTGTGGCGAGATTTGATAATTTCGGGACTTCGCCGACCGCGATAAAAATGTCAAAGCCATCCAGCCATTTTTTAAGATTTTCCTGTTCGCTCACAAACCAGACTAAATTATCAATCCCGAGCTTCTTAGCCAACCACGCCAATTTTTTCTCGGCCTCGTCTTTGGCTCTCCGGCCTTCACCGACGATAATAATCTGCAAATTCGGAATGACGGCCAGGCAGGCGCGGGCGGCCTGGAATAAATTTTCAATCTGATGCGGTAAAGAAAAATCCGTCACCACGCCTAAAGTAAAATATTTACGGGAAAAATTTGATTTCTCGGCTTTGGCTAAGTTGAAAAAAATATTTTGCTGATGCCCGGGCTCGCTTAATTTAACGCCGGGAGCAATAATTTTTATCCGGCTCTCCGGGATCCTAATATTTTTAAGCTTCACCCCCGTAAAACTGGTAAAGGCAACCAAAGTTGCCCGACAGGAAAAGAAGCGATAGAAAAATAAAAATCCGCCCGGCATTTTTTTATAATCGGTTTCCGGCGCCTCCAGCCAGATAATTTTTATTTTGAATAATACCGCCAGGGTCGTAAAAATAATTTTTTCATTCCTGCCCAAGCAGATTATCGCCTTTATACCTTTACTATATTTAAAATAGGCCAAAGAAAAAAAATAGCTAAAAAGTAAAAAGGGATAAGCTAAAAGGAATAAAATAAAACTAAAAATACCCTTAATCGTCGGACCAAGATAAACTTTTCTTATTTTCCCACGATTTTTTAATTCTGAATCGGCTTGGGCTAAGAAAAAATGAAGAAAATATCCTTTTTTTTCAAGCTCGCTGAAAAGATCAACTAGCAATAAAGGAATTTCTTTTGAGGAATTAATTATTAAAATTTGGTTCATAATAGTTTGAATTATTGCCATGACAGTTTATTTTGGTTCCCTGTTTAACAAACCCGAAATTTCTTCTTTCGTTATGCCTCTTAATAAATATAAAGCCACAAAATAAACTACCGCGGAAAGGCCCAGGGTCAATATCAGGCCGCTCGCGCCTTCATAACATTGAGCCGGCAGGAAAAAAAGGAAAGCCCCCATAATTGCCGAAGCTAAAATTGATTTAAATAAAATTTTAAAGTTAAAAAAGAAGTCGGCATATTTATGGATAAGATAAAAAGCGGCTAAAGCGATAAAAAGTTCGCTGTAAACCGTTACCCAGGCCGCGCCGAAGTAAGAAAAACGGGGAATAAAAATAAGATAGCCGGCTAAAGCCGTCACACTCGTAAAAAAATAAGCGCCGATTATTTTTTTCTGCTTATCTAAAGCAATAATGGCGTGAGAAAAAATGCAGCCGAAAAATATTGCCCAGGCGGCCAGCACTAAAATTTTAAGAATGGAACCGGACACGGCAAAATCTTCTCCAGCCACTAAAACCATTACTTCTTTAGCTAAAAACTGCGTGCCGACTACCAAAGGCACGGCTAAAATCATCATAAAATCAAAAGATTTCTGTAAAACTTTTTTAAAAGAGGAGATATTTCTTTCCGCCCAGCTTAAAGTTAAAATCGGCAGGACAATGCCGGCAAACATAAAAGGAATAGTAACTAAAACGTCAACCACCTTATAGGCCGCGCCGTAAATCCCGACTTCCGCCGGCGTTTTTATTAAAGATAAAATCAAGGTGTCGGCCTTAAGATAAATCAGGTTAAAAGCAATGGTAATAGCCAGCGGCCAGGTTTTGCTAATTACT
The DNA here is from genome assembly GCA_028711415.1 of Patescibacteria group bacterium. Classification (GTDB taxonomy): domain Bacteria; phylum Patescibacteriota; class Patescibacteriia; order Patescibacteriales; family JAQTRU01; genus JAQTRU01. The sequence goes on from JAQTSG010000022.1 coordinate 3,516, forward strand.
TCTTTCCAGACAGGATAGTCAAACCGGATTTTTAGCCGGAAAAAGGGGCAGGAAAAGATGAATAATAATAAAAAATTAATAGCTGAAGCCAGAACTGTAATAAAGATAATCCCTAAAAGGCCAAGGTCAAACCTTACCGCTAAAACCGCCCCGATAACTAAAACCAGCCGGCCGATAACTTCCGCGATGGAGACTTTATCCATTCTTAATTTTTTCTGGAACAGGCCGACAAAAATCTGGTTTAAGGCGATAAAAAGAAAAGAAAAAACCGCGATGGCTACGCCCAGTTTTACTTCATGGCTATACGGAAAAAAAATTATGGTAAGCGGCGCCAGAGCAAGAAAAAATACGGCCGACATCAGGCGCAGAGTAAAAAGGTTATTTAAGATTTTCTCTTCGTCCGCTTCCGGCTTGCTAATCATCTGGGTCGTGACCAAGGTAAGGCCGAGGTCGGCTAAAATTCCGAAAACGGACAAAAAAGTAATAATGGTGGTGTATTCGCCAAAGCCAACCAGACCTAAATAGCGGGTTATAATCGCTACGGCCGCAAGGCCTAAAATCGTGGCGATAATTTTACCGGCAATCTGAACAATCGTATTGTAGAAAATTTTAGCGGATAGATTTACCCCGTTAGAAATATTCGAAAAACTTTGCATAGACCTTAAATCCCCGCCGAATTCCTTGCTCTCGCAATTTCTAACGGGGCGAGTAAAATTGAATTATTTAACGATTTTAGGTATACTAAATAATATAATCCGAATCTACCCGCCTCGCTGAAGACGAATTCAGCTCGTCGAGGCGGGCGAATTCATCCGAATACTCCGAATTAAACAAAATTCGGAACATTCGGATAATAATTCGGGTTAATTTGGATTATGCTAATTAAATTATAACACAATCCTTATGAAAATCACTAAAACCAAAAAACATCTTCTGGCCACTCTTTTATTGTCTTTTTTCTTTTTATCCGAGATGGCTTTAATCCAGTTCTCATCTCCTGCGCCCGTCCAAGCGGAAAACTTATGGGAAATGCAGGAGAAATCAGGCCTAGATGTTATAGGCCAAGAAGCTTTCGGGAATGAAACGCCGAGGGACGTAAGGGAAATAACCGTTCTGGTCGTAAAAGTTTTTTTGGGGTTTCTCGGAATAATTTTTCTGGGGTTAATTGTTTTCGCGGGCTTTAAATATATGACGGCCGGCGGCAACGATGATAAAATTAAAGAAGCTCTGGACCAGATTAAAAACGGGATAATCGGCCTCATCATAATTCTGGCCTCTTACGCCATTACTTCTTTTCTCACCGACTGCATCTTTGATATAACCAATCTCGGGAATTCCCCCTGGATGTGCAACAGAAAATAAATTTAGGCGGAGTAATTCGCCGGGCCAGATATGTTTAAAGCTATAAAAAAAACAAAAAAAATTCTTTTTCTTTTGATAATTTTCCTGTTCATTCTCCTCGTTTTAAGCCAGGGGCATAACTATAATGAGGATGAACTTTCCTATGGCTTAACTTTTTCAAAAAAACAGGCCGCCAGTCTTGGCTTTGACTGGCGTAAGGTTTATACTTCAATTCTGGACGACTTAGGCGTAAAAAAGTTGCGGCTGCCGGCTTACTGGAATGAAATAGAAGGAGAAAACGGCCAGTTCTGGTGGGAAGAAATGGACTGGATGGTAGAGGAAGCAACTAAAAGGGAGGTGGAAATCATTGTCGCGGTTGGCGGACGCCTGCCCCGCTGGCCGGAATGCCATTTCCCGAGCTGGGCGGAAGGGCTAAATCAGGATGAAAGGAATAAAAGGATTTTAGAATACCTGGAGAAAGTTGTAAATAGGTATAAAGCTAAGGAAAAAATTATTGCCTGGCAGGTGGAAAATGAACCTTTTCTTTCCCATTTCAGCGACTGCCCGAAACTTGATAAAAAATTTCTGGACGCGGAAATCGCTTTGGTTAAAAAGCTTGATAGCCGGCCGGTTATTATAACCGATTCCGGCGAATTATCCCTTTGGTTGGGAGCCGCCCGCCGGGCTGATGTTTTCGGCACCACCCTTTACCGCGACACCTATTCCAAATTCTTGGGCAGGTATATCCATTATCCGATTAACCCGGGATTTTTTCATTTTAAAAAAAATATTGTCCGCTTGCTTGCCCATCCCAAAGACTGGATCGTAATAGAACTGCAGGCCGAACCCTGGGGCCCGGTTCCTTATCAAGAGATGACGGAAAAAGAAAAGAGCAGAACTATGGATTTACAAAAATTCAGGGAAATCCTTGACTTTGCCCGCCTCGCCGGTTTTAAGGAATTTTATCTCTGGGGAGCGGAATGGTGGTACTGGGAAAAAGAGGCTAATCACAACCCGGCGCTTTGGAACGAAGCGAAGAAGTTATTCACCACGCAGTAAGTTCTATTTTATAAAATAAAATCAAAAATTAAATCTCAAAATGGAAAACGATGGAATAAAAAATCCCAATGACCAAGCCCAAATTTCCAATAAAGTCCCAAGTTTCAAGCCGAAAAATTATGACTTAATAGTTTTTTGGGATTTTATTGGAAATTGAGATTTAGAACTTGGGATTTTCGAAATTTATCATCATAATTTAATTTTTACATTCTAACTTCATCAACATATGGAAAAAATGGAAAAATCATACACCATCGGCGTTGACATCGGCGGCACCAATATGAAAGCCGTGCTTTTTGACGGAGAAAAAGTTGTGACCGATTATCTTTTGGCTACCCCCAAAGACAATCTAAACCATTTTTCAATTATGCTTTACGCTCTGATTGAACCTTTCTTTAAAAAAGCCAAAGAGGATAAGGTAAAAATAAAAGGTATCGGTTTGGGTCTGGCCGGCCTGATAGACCAAGGAGAGAAAAAAATGATAAAATCGCCCAATATCCCGATTCTGGACGGCGTAAAAATTGCCAATCTCCTTAAAAATAAAACCGACCTGCCGATAGAAATTGATAATGACACTAATTGCTTTCTGCGCGCTGAAATTAAATTAGGGATAGGAAAAAAATACAAAAACGCTTATGGGATAATTATCGGCACGGGAATCGGCGGGGCCTGGTGGATAAACGACAAAATTTACCGGGGCAGCCACGGGGCTACCGGCGAGCCGGGCCGGATGATTATTGACTTAGAAAACGATATTGAACTGGAAAAGGCCTACCAAAAACTGGCGCAGAATAATCCGGCCAATTTAGCCGAGGAAGCTTTTCGCGGCGACACTTTAGCCCAGAAATCTTATGAAGAAATCGGCCACTATTTAGGGCTAGCTTTTGCCAACATCATAAACCTCTTAGACCCGGAAGTAATTATTGTCGGCGGCAGCGTTGCCCAGTCAAGCGAGTTATTCTTTTCTAAAATTAAAAAGATGATGCGCGGCTATATTATGCATCCGGAAGCGAAAAAAATTAAAATCCTAAAAGGCAAACTCGGCCAGAACGCCGGCGCTATCGGCGCGGCTCTCTTAATATCATAACTCGTTTATCTTATTGACACGCCTTCACCCTTATGCTATTATCATTTATATAAAGGCTAGTTGTTAGTATGACAATTAGCCTTTTTTCTTACTTTAATATTACAAATCACAAATCCATCACAAATAACACAAATAAAAATTAAGGTGTTTATATAAAATTTGTGAATTTGTGTTCTAATTTGTGAATTCGTAATCCTAATCACTAATTAACTATTTACTAATCACAAAAATATTATGTCCGATCTATCAAGCGCCATAAAACAAGTCTGCGAAGAAAAGGGCCTGGACGAAAAAGCGGTGATTACCACGATTGAGTCCGCTTTAGCCGCGGCCTATCGCAAAGATTTTGGCGAAAAAAATCAAAACATAAAAGTGGAATTTGACCCGGAAACCGGCAAGTCAAAAGTTTTTGATGTGAAAACCATAGTGGAAGATATGCCGCCCGAGGAAATTGTAGAGACGCAATTTATTGCGTCTCCTGATGATGCGCCTAAAAAAACGAAAAAGGCGAAGAAGACAGAAAAAGCGGAAGCAGAAAAAAAAGAGGAAACAAAACCGGAAACGGAAAATGAAGATTCAGTCCCCGTTGTGGAAGAACGGAAATTTAACCCCAAAACCGAAATCCAGATAAGCGACGCTAAAATGATAAAAAAATCCGCCAAAATTGGGGATGAAATAAAAACCAAACTGGAAGTGCCGGCCGCTTACGGACGGATGGCCGCCCAGACCGCCAAGCAGGTTATTGTCCAGCGCCTCCGGGAAGCGGAACGGGAAATGGTTTTCGGAGAATTTAAGGGTAAAGAAAAAGAAGTCGTAAGCGGCGTAATCCAGCGGCAGGAAGGCCGGTTTGTTTTAGTTGACCTGGGCAAGGCCGTTGGCTATCTGCCTTTTGAGGAGCAAATTTTCGGAGAAAAATACCAGCCCGGGGAAAGGATAAAAGTCTATATTAAAGAAGTGCGACTCGGCTCTAAAGGCCCGGAAATAATTTTATCAAGGACTTCGGACGAAATTTTGAAAAAAGTTTTTTATCTGGAAATTCCGGAAATCTCCAACGGGTTAGTGGAATTAAAAGCGGTCGCCCGGGAAGCCGGTTCGCGCTCAAAAGTAGCGGTAGCGACCGATTCGGAAAACGTTGACCCGATCGGATCCTGCGTGGGCCAGCGCGGCTCCCGCATCCAGACGATTATTTCCGAACTGGGCGGGGAAAAAATTGATATCATCCAGTATGATGAAAATCCTTCTAAATTCATTGGTAACGCCCTGTCGCCGGCAAAAATTATTTCCATAAAACTGGACGAGAAAGAAAGGAAAGCTTTTGTAAAGGTTATGTCGGATCAGCTTTCTTTGGCGATTGGCAAAAATGGCCAGAACGCCCGCCTCGCCGCTCGCCTCACGGGGTGGAAAATTGATATCGGCGAAGCCAAGGTAGATGTAGAGACAGCTGGACAGCTGTCTGATAAAAAAGAAAAGGGCGAAGAAGGGAAAGAGGGGAAGAAAGAAAAGAAAGATAAAAAGGGTGAAAAAAAAGAGGAAAATGTAGAGACGCAATTTATTGCGTCTGATGTAGGGGCAGTAGGGGCAGCTGGCCAGTTGCCCAAAAAGGAAACAAAAGAAAAGAAACCCAAGGAAACAAAAGAAAAGAAAGAAGAAAACGAAAAAGCCGTTTAGCAATTTCAGCAATTTAATAATTTAGTCATTTAATAATTAATCAAAAAAACAAAAACCTATGCAACTCGAACTTTGGACTGCGGTCATCGCCTTAGCCGGATTAGCTTTTGCCGGCTGGCTGGCTTACCAGCTTAAAAAACAAAAAGTAACTGACCAAAAAGCCGGGGAAATTTCCGGCTACATCCACGAAGGCGCTATGGCCTTCCTTAATAAGGAATACCGGATCCTGGGCGTCTTTATCTTGGTGGTCGCTTTAATCCTCTGGTTTACTCCGGGCCTGTCCGGAAATACCGCTATCTGCTTTGTGGCCGGAGCGGCTTTTTCCATCTTAGCCGGCAATATCGGCATGCGCATTGCCACGGCCGCTAATGTCCGGACCGCCGAAGCGGCTAAAGAGAGCATAAGCAAAGGTTTAGGCGTGGCTTTTTCTTCCGGCAGCGTCATGGGCTTATCAGTCGTTGGCTTGGGACTCTTAGGCGTTAGTTTAGCTTATTATATTTTTAAGAACCCGAACGTTATTTACGGTTTCGGTTTCGGCGCTTCTTCGGTCGCGCTTTTTGCCCGCGTCGGCGGCGGGATTTACACTAAAGCCGCGGACGTTGGCGCGGATTTGGTCGGCAAGGTTGAAGCCGGCATTCCGGAAGACGACCCGCGCAACCCAGCCACGATTGCCGATAACGTCGGGGATAATGTCGGCGACGTCGCCGGCATGGGCGCCGACCTTTTTGAAAGTTATGTTGATTCCATTATCGCGGCCATGGCCTTTGGCGTTATAACCACCGCCACTTTCGGAGCCGAAGCCGTGGTTCTGCCTTTGCTACTGGCCGGCGCCGGCATTATCGCTTCCATTTTAGGAAACTTCATTGTTAAATTATCTAAAAACGCCAAGCCGCAAACGGTTTTAAACCGGGGAATTTTTGCCGCCGCGATTTTAATGGCGATTAGCGCTTACCCGATAATTATTTACACCGTGGAAAAAACCGGAGTTTACTGGGCCTTGCTTACCGGTTTACTCTCCGGCATTGCTATCGGCTTAATTACCGAATACTACACCTCGGATAAAAACAAACCGGCCCAAGGCGTGGCCAAAGCCGCCCAAAGCGGAGCCGGCACCAATATTATCGCCGGACTGGCTTTAGGTATGATGAGCACAGTCGTCCCGGTCTTGGTCGTGTGCCTCGCTATCTTTTTATCTTTTAAATTCGCCGGGCTTTACGGGATTGCCATTGCCGCGGTCGGCATGCTTTCCACTTTAGGCATCACTTTAGCCACCGACACTTACGGCCCGGTCGCGGATAACGCCGCCGGCATCGCGGAAATGGCGGGGATGGGTGAAGAAACCAGAAAGCGGGCGGAAGAACTGGATGCCGTCGGCAATACCACCGCCGCCATTGGCAAGGGCTTTGCTATCGGCTCGGCCGCTTTAACCGCTTTGGCTTTGCTCGTTGGTTTTGGCCAGGCCGTAAATTTGCAAATGGTCAATTTAATGGATTCAAACGTTTTAATCGGCTTATTCCTGGGCGGCTTACTGCCTTGTATTTTCTGCGCCCTGTCTATGAAAGCCGTGGGCGAAGCGGCCGGCGATATGGTCGTGGAAGTAAGAAGGCAGTTTAAAGAAATCCCGGGGATTATGGAAGGAACCGGCAAACCGGATTACAAGCGCTGCATCCAGATTTCCACGGGCGCGGCTTTGAAAAAAATGATTGCGCCGGGCTTAATCACGGTCGCGGCTCCGGTGGTGGTCGGTTTGATTTTAGGCGCCGAAGCTTTAGCCGGGTTATTGGCCGGGTCCCTCGTTACCGGATTTTTGTTCGCGGTTATAATGGCGAATGCCGGCGGAGCCTGGGATAATGCCAAAAAATATATTGAAGCCGGCAATTTAGGGGGCAAGGGTTCAGCCACGCACAAAGCGGCCGTAGTCGGCGACACAGTCGGCGACCCGTTCAAAGACACTTCCGGCCCAAGCTTAAATATCTTAATCAAGTTATTGTCCATCGTTGCCTTAATCATCGCGCCTCTGTTAATTTTGTAGATTAACCCAAAGGGGTTTAGCCCCTCTTAAAGGGGCTAAACCCCTACGAACCACATCAACATGAAAACCTTTCTTGATCTGGTAAAATCGAGGCGAAGCGTAAGGCAGTATAGGAACGAGAAAATTCCCAGAGATCAGATTGAAAAAATAATTGAAGCCGGAGTTTGGGCGCCAAGCGCCTATAACCAGCAGCCGATTAAGTTTTTCGTTTTGGAAGACCCGGCTAAAATTAAACTGGCCGGAGAAAAAATAAGAGAAATAAGAACGAAAGCCGGGGAAAACATAAGACGGCTTGAACTTCCCGACCCGACCTTCTATCAGGCGCCAGTTGTAATTTTTCTCTGCGTGAGCGAACCAAAAAATAAATACGCTTTAGCCGATGCCGCCCTTGCCTGCCAGAATTGCTTATTGCAGGCGAAAGAATTAAATTTAGCCACGGTTGTTGTCGGCCAGGCGACTTTATTAGAAGAAAGCCCGGAAACAAAAACGAAATTAGGCCTGCCAAACAATTGGGAAATTTTACTTTCTTTTTGTCTCGGCATAACCGATAGTTTCCCAGAAGCGCCAAAAAGAAAAAAGCCGGAGGTGGTGTTTAAGTAAATCATATCAATGGAAAATATTAAGTTAACAATTCACGGAGACGCAACAGGTGATCAAATTGAAGCTATAGACCATATAGGAAGCCACGCCAGATTGCTTGCTGGGCCCGGAACAGGAAAAACAAAAACTCTAACACGTAGAGTCCTCTCTTTAATACTTCAATATAATGTAGAGCCCGAAAAAATTTTATTGTTAACTTTCACCCGCCTAGCGGCCGCCCAATTAAAAAGCGAGATCAAAAAAGTCTTAGAACCATTGAATAAAGCAATCCCTCATATTTCCACACTCCACTCTTTTGCGCTAAGGCAAATTCTCTATAATTCAAACAGGATTGATGCCCTACCACGACCGATAAGAATCGCCGATGACTGGGAAGAAAGAAATATTATTCAAGAAGATTTAAAAAAAATATTAAATCTTAAAAAAGTATCAGAGATCCAAAATTTGATTAACCAGCTTTCGACAGACTGGGAAACATTAAGAATTGACGAAATTGGTTGGGAACAACAGTTCCCTAACCCTGCCTTTCTTGGAGCTTGGCGTAGTCATAAAGAACAATATGGCGAAACATTAAGAGCGGAGCTTGTTTATCAACTTAAAAAACAATCAGATCAAAACAGGGAATTCCAACTCGATAAAGAATATAAACATATCCTTATTGATGAATATCAAGATTTAAATGCTTGCGATCTTGCTGTAGTTAATGAACTATCAAAACGGGGTGCGGAGTTATTTGTCGCGGGAGACGATGATCAAAGTATTTATGGCTTTCGTTTCGCTAATCCTGTCGGTATTAGAAATTTTGACCAATTTTATAAAAACGTAAAAAAATTAACACTAGAAATTTGCTTTCGTTGTGATAAAAAAATTCTACTTTCAGCTGAGTTTGTTGCAAGGCTTGATCCATCTCGTTTACCAAAACCGACACGCCCAAGAGACCAAGCTGAAGATGGTGAGGTATTAATTGTTGGATTTCGTGATCAAATTCATGAAGCTGAGTCAATAGCAATGAAAATAAAAAGTCTAATTAATACCGGGACAAACCCTGACCAAATTACGATCTTATTGAGAAACAACAGAAAAGGTGCTCTCTCAAAACCAATTATTGATGCACTAAAAAAACGAAGTATTGATGTTTCTTTAGCGACTGATTCAGAATTAGACAATAACTACGGGTACCGTGCTGTTTTATCAACAGTTCGACTACTGGTTGACCAAAATGATAGTTTGGCTTGGAGAACCTTATTACAGATTATCAAAAATAATTTAGGCGATGAATGCATCAAACAAATTTGGAATTATGCCCAAAAAAATGGTATAAGGTTTAGCGAGGCACTTAACAAAATTGCTGAAAATCAAAATGAGTCTTTGAAATTTGGCCCAAAAATTTCTAACTTTGTATCTGAAATAAATAAAATTGTTGAAGAATTTAAAGCAATAGAAAATCCGAGGGAAACAGTAGAAAAAATCGTTGACAAATTTATGTCAAACGGTGAAATAAAAGAACAGGTCAAAAAATATTTTGCTGAAATTTTTGACAATCAAGAAAAAATTGATCTTGAAAATTTAATCAAAACGGTTAGTATTTCATCAGAGTTTATTGAACAAGAAACAAAAGAAAACGCTATCAATATATTAACAATGCACCAAGCAAAAGGATTAACCTTTGATGTTTGCTTTATTGTTGGGGCGGAAGATGAATTTATACCTGGTCGCAATACTGGTGATAAAGAAGGGGATGAGCGAAGATTACTTTATGTATCAATGACAAGGGCAAGACATAAATTATTTATTAGTTATTGTAATAAAAGAATTGGACAACAGCGTCATTCGGGAAGCAATACCGGAAATGAAAGAAGAACATTAACTAGATTTCTTAGGGATTCCAAAATTCCGATTAAACAAGCAAAATGAAATGAAAAAATATTTACAAAATTCGTTTTAATTCGTAAAAATTCGTGTTTATATGGAAATAACAAAAAAAGAACTAGAAAAATCGCAAATTGAACTGACGGTTGAATTATCTTTGGCGGAATTCAAGCCCTTTATAGAAAAAGGCGTGAAAAAGGTGAGCGAGGAAATAAAAATAGAGGGATTCCGGCCGGGCAAAGTCCCGTTTGCGGTTTTAAAGCAAAAAATCGGGGAAATGACGATTTTGGAAGAAGCGGCGCAGATTGCGGTAGATAAAACGCTTCCAAAAGTTCTGGCGGAAAATACGGATAAGCAGGTAATCGGCCAGCCGCGGGTTGATATTATAAAATTGGCGCCGGAAAATCCTTTAGTCTATAAAATTACTCTGTCGGCCCTCCCTGAAGTAAAGCTATCCGATTACAAAAACGCGAAAGTTAAAAAAACGGAAAAGGAAGTAAAGGAAGAAGAGGTGAAAAAAATCCTGGATAATTTAACGGAAATGCGGGCTAAGGAAGTGATGGTTGACCGGCCGGCCAAAGACGGGGATAAAGTTATCGCTAATATAGAAATGTTTCTGGATAACGTTCCGGTTGACGGGGGGCAAAGCAAGGGGACGGCGATTATTTTAGGCAAAGACTATTTAATTCCGGGCTTTGACCAGAAATTAGCCGGAATAAAAAAGGACGAGGCAAGGGAATTTGACCTGCCTTACCCTAAGAATCATTATCAGGCCAACCTCGCCGGAAAATTAGTCCAGTTCAGGGTAAAGGTAAAAGAAATTTTTGAAAGGCAGGTGCCGAAGCTGGACGACGAACTGGCGAAAGCTTTTGGCGCTAAGTCCGTAGAGGATTTAGAAAAAAATATAAGGCAGAATTTAGAAGAGGAAAGAAAGCGCGAAGCCGAGCAGGACTTAGAGATTAAAATAATTGATAAGATTTTAGAAAAAACCAAGTTCGGGGAAATTCCGGAAATCCTGATTAACCACGAAACCGAGGCGATGCTTGATGAGCTTGAGCACACGGTCACGCATCAGGGAGGAAAATTTTCCGATTATCTCGCGAGCTTAAATAAAACCCGGGACCAGCTTACGCTTGATTTATTGCCTAACGCCATAAAGAGGGTAAAAAGCGCTCTGGCTATCAGACAGATTGCGGTAGAAGAAAAATTTGAGGTTAGCGAAAAAGAAATTGACGAAAAAATTGAGGAGCTTTTAAAGCAGTACAAAGGATATGAAAAAGTTGAGGAACGGGTTAAAGAACCCAATTACCGGCTCTACCTTCACAATTCCCTGATTAACAATAAAGTGGTGGAGAAACTTAAAGAATGGAATGTAGAAAAATAAACGTGAAAGTATCGCTCCCCCCCTCCTTAGATAAGGAGGGGAAGGGGGTGGTCTGACAAATACTTTCACCACCACCCCTAGCCCCTCCTCACTCGAGGAGGGGAACAAAATACTTATTTCAACTAGTACATGCCTATTTTAGCGATAAACAAACGAGCCAAATTTGACTATAACATCGGCGACAAGTACGAAGCCGGAATAGTCCTTTTCGGGCACGAAGTAAAATCCGTTAAAACCGGGCATGTGAGCTTAAAAGGAAGCTACGTTACTTTAAAAACCCCGAAGAGAAGGGAACAACCGCAGGTCTACCTGATTAACGCCCATATTTCTTTATATAAAAACGCCGGCCCGATGCCGAGTTATGACCCGACCAGGGCCCGCCAGCTACTGCTTAATAAGAAAGAGATAAAACGCTTAATTGGCAAAAAACAGGAGCAAGGATTGACATTAGTGCCTTTAAAAATATATACTAAACATAGTTTTGTAAAATTGGAGTTTGGCTTAGGAAAAGGCAAGAAACAATACGATAAACGCGAGACAATCAAGAAAAGAGAGGTAGACCGCAAAATCCGCACTTTAACAAAAAGAACTAGGTAAATCCGAAATCCGCAGTCGGCAAATCTGAAATCTAAAATCTGCAATCTAAAATCAAAGACGGGGATGCCAGGCATCGATAATGAGATTTCTTTCTAGGTACTCGGGACGCGCCTACGGGCTATCGCGTAAAACTAACCCGTAAAATTCAAATGTCAACACATTTGTAAGCAAGGTCAAAATGGCTTTTGCCAATTTGGCTTTTGCTCCCGCTGTCGCTTAAAAAAGCCGCAGCCATCCGACCGGATGAGTCTTCATAACCGGTATCGGGTGTCATTTATGAAGATAGGTTTATAATTCGTTCTCGCTTATAAACTAAAACCAAGAGAACTGGTTATTACTGATTTTGCTTTATTTTTACGGTAATAACGAGAAAACAAACAAAGCTATTCCTGTAAATATATCTAGAAGAACTTATTAGACGTGGGTTCGATTCCCACCATCTCCACAGAGTAATTTAAGAATTAAGATTTAAGAATTAAGAATTTAGATTTAGAACTTACAATTTAGAATTAGTGGCCAGTAATCTTAAATCTAAAATCTTAAATCTAAAATCAAAATCGCCCGAGTGGTGAAATTGGTATACACGAGGGACTTAAAATCCCTTGGATTCATACTCCGTGCGGGTTCGAGTCCCGCCTCGGGCACATAAAAAATAAAAATTAAAAGATAAAAGATAAAAATTATTGTATTCGCTTCGCTCATAGATTTTTTAATAAATCTGTCGCGATAGCGACACCTAAATTTTGATTTTTGATTTTTGCATTTTGATTTTTTTATCGCGGGTATCGTATAATGGTTATTATATTACCTTGCCAAGGTAGAGATACGGGTTCGATTCCCGTTACCCGCTCAGGTAACAACTTTTAACAATTGACAGTTAACAATTGATTAAAATCTAATTAAAATTTTTAAATTAAAACCGGTTATTCATTATAACAGCGGTAATCAATAATCAAATGTTAATTGTCAAAGGTTAACTGTTAAAAGTCAATTGTTAATAGTTAATTGTCAAATACATGAGAAGGAAATGGCAGAAAGCCAAACCAAAAGAAGATAAAAAAAGATTTTTTTCCAACCAGCAGATTAGGGTGCCGGAAGTTTTTTTGATTGACGAAAACGGCCAGACTCTCGGCAATGTCCCGACGGAGAAAGCTCTGGCCATGGCCGAGGAAGCCGGTCTGGATTTGGTTGAAGTCAACCCAAAAGTAAGCCCGCCGGTAGCTAAAATCGTAAATCTTGGCCAGCTTAAATATGAAGCGGAAAAAAAGGAGCATAAGCAGAAAGTCATGCAGAAAAAAATAGATATTAAAGGCATCCGGCTCTCCACGAGAATCAGCGAGCATGATTTTTCTTTTCGCCTGGAGCAAGCTAAAAAATTTTTAAGCGGTGGCGATAAATTAAAAATTGAACTGGGGTTAAAGGGCCGGGAGAAGCAGCATCCGGAAAAAGCCCGGGAAGTTATAATGGACTTTATCCAAAAATTGGAGAAAACCGAGGGATTAAACGTCTTTGCCGAGCAGGGCTTGACAAAACAGGGCGGAAGGTTTAATATAGTACTAGCCAATAAGAATAATTAAAAGCTTAAATCAGGCCGATTAAACCTGTTTTTTATTTTTAGTTCATCCTGAATTTCCTCTAAATTTGACCTAAATTGAATAATAAAGAAAGTCGAAACTTAATTTCTTGAATTCATTACAAATTACAAATCCATCACAAATTCACAAATATTATATAAACATCTTAAATTGTATTTGTGTTATTTGTCCCGCCATCCCGCCTTGGCGGGACGGTGATGACAATATTTGTGGATTTGTAATAATAACTCTGAGGTATCATCCAACTTTCTAATTTTACCGATAGCAAGAGTTAAACAAACCTAACGACTAAATTTGTATGCCTAAAATTAAAACCCATAAAGCTACTGCCAAGCGCTTTATGTTCACAAAAAATAAGATAAAACGGAGAAAAGCCGGTCAGGACCATTTTAATTCCCGGGAACGGGGTAATACCAAACGGAATAAACGCCGGGATATTGACGCGAGCGGAACTAATGTTAAAACTATAAAACAATTATTACCATATAGATAAACTGAAGTTTTAGAGAACCGGACTTTACGGACTTTATAACTTTTTAAACTTTCAACTAAGATATGCCCAGAGTAAAAAGAGGTGTCGGCCATGTAAAAAGACGCCAAACCTTAAAGAAAAAAGTAAAAGGCTACCGATGGGGAAGAAAAAACTGGCTCCGTTTGGCTAAAACCGCCGCTACTAAAGCCGGCGTGCATTCTTATATCGGCCGGAAAAAGGAAAAAAGGGTCCGCCGGAACCTTTGGCAGATAAAAATAAACGCCGCGGTCCGAGCCTATGGTTTGTCCTACTCAAAATTCATCAATAAGCTCAAAACCAATAAAATCGGGCTCGACCGAAAGATTTTGGCTGACTTAGCGGAAAATAACCCGGCCATTTTGGAAAAAATCATAAAAGAGTTAAAATAGATATATGGACACGATGCAAATCATCCAAATTATTATTGCCGTAGCCTTGATGATTGTCATCTTGCTACAAAACCGGGGTACCGGTCTTTCTGGGGTTTTTGGCGGAACCGGAAATGTTTATCTGTCTAAGCGCGGCCTTGAAAAAAAATTATTTGTGGCGACAATTATACTTTCTATAATATTTTTCGTGGTCTCTCTCGCGGCTGTGATTCTTTAGCCGCCCCTATTTCCTAAACTTTTAAACAAGTGGATTTTAGAAGGAGCAAAATTAGCCGGATATTTGAAAAAGCTAAAAATCTTTTAGCTTCCTTTTATTTCCCTTTTAAAGCCCGAAGCGGCAATATTTTTTCCTCAAGACAAACCGACCTTGATAAGAAACTTATTTATTCCCTGTCCAGGTCAAAAATTCCTAATTTAAAGCAGATAAAATATTTAAAAAGATTTTTGAGCCAGAAAGAAAAGGCCCTTATAAACCTATGCCTAATTATTATTTTTATAAATCTCTTTGTCCTCGGCTATAATTTTTATAAAAATCATATCAAGCTGATTCCGGTTGCCGGCGGCGAATACATAGAAGGCCTTATCGGCGCGCCGGAATACGTTAATCCTCTTTACGCTGTCGCGAGCGACGTGGACAGCGACCTTTCTCAACTTATTT
>JAQTSG010000023.1 GCA_028711415.1 Patescibacteria group bacterium
ATCAACCTATAAACTCCTACAAATTACGAATTTATTACGAATATACAAATCCTATAAAAACCTTCTAAACTAATATTCGTAAATTCGTACTGATTTGTAATTTGTAGATAATAATAACATGCCAAAATCTAATAAATACATAAAATTTTTTAACGAACTGGGAATAAAAGATGTGCCGATTGTCGGAGGCAAAAACGCTTCTTTGGGAGAAATGTACCGCAAACTTTCTGGAGAAGGCGTCCGAGTGCCTAACGGCTTTGCCACCACGGCTTCTGCTTATAATTATTTCCTGGAAAGCACAAACGTAAAAAACGAAATAAGAAAAATTTTAAAAGGCCTTAATACCCATAATGTAATAGATTTAATGCGCCGCGGCTCGGAAATACGAAAATTAATAGTAAGCACGGCTTTTCCGGAGGATTTTGAAAAAGCCATCGAGCAGGCCTACAAAAGACTTTCGGCTGAATACGGGGTTAAAAATCTGGCGGTGGCGGTTCGGTCTTCGGCCACGGCTGAAGATCTGCCGGATGCTTCTTTTGCCGGCCAGCAGGAAACTTATTTAAACGTAAGCGGAGAAAAAGAGTTGCTCCTGGCCGTAAAAAAATGCATCGCTTCCTTATTTACCAACCGGGCGATTTCTTACCGCGTTGATAAAAAATTTGATCATTTTAAAATCGCCCTTTCGGTCGGCGTGCAAAAGATGATTCGGGCTGATTTAGCCGCTTCCGGCGTGATTTTTACGATTGATACCGAATCCGGTTTCTCTAACGCTGTTCTTATAAATTCCATTTACGGATTGGGAGAAAATATTGTCCAAGGTAAAGTTAATCCTGACGAATTTTATGTTTTTAAGCCAACCGGCGCCATAATTTCCCGCTCCATCGGCCGCAAACTTATAAAAATGGTCTATAATAACGATCCAAAAAATCCGACTAAAAACGTAAGGATTAAACCGAAAGAACAAGTAAGGCAGTCAATTACTGATGAACAGGTAAAAAAATTAGGCGAGTGGGCCATGATTATAGAAAAACATTATGGCCGGCCCATGGATATTGAATGGGCTTTGGACGGCAAGGACGGAAAATTATACATAATCCAGGCCAGGCCGGAAACTGTCCAGAGCTTAAAAAACTATAATATCCTGGAAGAATATGAACTCGGTAAAAAAGGTAAAATTATAACTACGGGCCAAAGTGTCGGCAATAAAATAGGCGTTGGGACAGCCAACCGGATTATGGAAATAAGCGGCATTAAAAATTTTAAGCCCGGCCAGGTCCTGGTCACGGACATGACTGACCCGGACTGGGAGCCGATTATGAAAATCGCTTCAGCCATCGTCACGGATAAAGGCGGCCGCACCTGCCACGCGGCCATTGTTTCCCGTGAACTCGGCATTCCCTGTATTGTCGGCACCAATAACGGCTCTTACCGGATTAAAACCGGTAAAAAAATTACGATAAACTGCGCCGAAGGCGAAGAAGGTTATGTTTATGAAGGTATCATGCCTTTTAAAGTTAAAAAAACCAACATAAAAAATCTAAAAAGGCCGAAGACTAAAATTATGATGAATATCGGCGAACCGGACCTGGCTTTCTCTTCCTCTTTTATTCCTAATGACGGCGTCGGGCTAGCCAGATTAGAATTCATTATTAATAATTACATCAAAATTCATCCCTTGGCTTTAATTAACTATGACAAAATAAGAGACAAAGATGTAAAAAAGAAAATAGATAATTTAACTTTGGGTTATGAAAATAAAAAGCAATTTTTCATTGATAAACTGGCCGAAGGGGTCGCGATGATTGCCGCCGCTTTTTACCCTAAAGACGTGATTATCCGGCTTTCTGATTTTAAAACCAACGAGTATGCCAATCTGATTGGCGGGGCTAAATATGAGCCGGTTGAGTCCAACCCGATGATCGGCTGGCGCGGCGCTTCCCGCTATTACTCGCCTAAATTCCTGCCGGCTTTTGCCTTAGAATGCCAGGCCCTGAAAAAAGTGCGCGAGGGAATGGGCCTGACTAATCTAAAAGTAATGGTTCCTTTCTGCCGCACTTTGGAGGAAGCCAAAAAAGTTAGAAAAATTCTGGCTGATTACGGCTTAAAGCAGGGTAAAAACGGCTTTGAATTATATTGCATGGTAGAAATTCCTTCTAATGCTATTTTAGCCGAACAATTTGCCGAAGTTTTTGACGGCTTTTCTATCGGCAGTAATGATTTAACCCAGCTTACTCTGGGCGTTGACCGCGACAGCTCCTTAGTAAGCCATGTTTATGATGAAAAAAATGAAGCCGTAAAAACTTTAATCAGATACGCCATAGACGCGGCTCGCCGGACTAAAACGAAAATCGGCATCTGCGGCCAGGCCCCGAGCGATTATCCTGATTTTGCCACTTTTTTGGTGGAATGCGGCATAGACTCTATTTCCTTAATCCCGGATACGATTGTTAAAACCACCATAGAAATTAATAAAAAAGAAAGGAAGATGAGAGGAAGAAAGAAAAAATATCACCGCCAGGGCGGGACAGGTAAAAATAAAATGATAAAATAAATAAAAATGAAGGTGAGGCATCAAAAAATTTCACCTTCATTTTATTTTATTATCTTATTATTTTGTTATTTTATTTTTAAACTTATTTTCCGCAAACACGGCAATGTTCGGCCCACGGCTCTTTTTCCAAATCCTCTAGACCGATACTTTTCCCGCATTTAAGACAGACGCCGTAAGTGCCATCAGCGATTCTCCCCAAAGCGCTATCTATCTTTTCTAAAACCTCCTCATGGACTGATAAAAGCGAACCTTCTAAAATATCTTCGGCCGCGTCATGGCCTAAATCATCAAGGTCTGGATTGTCTTCATCAACTTCCGGCTTTTTTAACTTTAAAATTTTTTCGGCTACCGCTTTTTTTTCTTCTTCCAGTCTGGTTTTCATTTTTTGAATAAATTCTTGGTTTAACATAAAGTTAAATTATCTTAATTCTAAATTAGGATTGACTTTTATTTTTTGCCACGGGGTAAAATCTTTTTTCAAGGCCCGGAAATATCCGGCCGTGGCCACCATCACGGCATTGTCAGTCGTATATTGAATGTTGGGTATTAGATATTGGGTTTTAGGCAGCTCTATTTTAACCTTTTCCTCCATTTGCCTACGCAACTCCTTATTGGCAGCTACTCCGCCGGAAAGCATTACGGTTTTTACTTTAAAATCTCGGGCGGCTTTAACGGTTTTGGCAACTAAAACGTCAATTACGGCCTGCTGGAACTCGGCGCAATATTCCGGAATCCTCCCATGCCACTCCCCATCTTTTTTTAACTGATAAAGCAAAGCGGTTTTTAAGCCGGAAAAAGAAAAATCATAATCACTGGATTTTATCATCGGACGAGGCAATAAAATTTTTGGTTTTTGGTTTTTGGTTTCAGATTTAATTGAAAATTGAAAATTGAAAATTGAAAATTTCGCAGCCTCAGCTGCGATCGCCGGTCCACCCGGATAACCAATACCTAAAAGCTTGGCGGCTTTATCAAACGCTTCTCCGGCCGCGTCATCCCGCGTCTCGCCAATTACTTTGTATTTTCCATGTCCGGCCATTAAAACCAGCATCGTATGCCCGCCAGAAACCGTCAAAATCAATGCTGGGAAAATTTTTGACTTTTGACTTTTGACTTTTGACTTGCCAACGAAGTTGGCGTAAATGTGCCCTTCTATATGATTTATAGCTATTAAGGGAACGTCCCACACACAAGACAGGGTTTTAGCAGTTTCTATACCCACAATCAAAGAAGTAATCAAACCCGGCCCGACAGTTACCGCAATAGCGTCTATACCTCTCTTCTTTACCCCCCCTCTTCTAATTAGGAGAGGGGGTATGGGGGTGAGGTTAGCCTTTTCTAAGGCCTCATTAACCACGGGCAAAATATTTAAAACATGCTCCCTGGCTGCCACTTCCGGCACTACGCCCCCGTATTTTTTATGGATTTCTATTTGCGAGGAAACCACGTTGGATTGTACGGACACAAAATCTTTCGCCCCAAACGCAAAATTTTGCGTTTCTACACTCTTCCCCTCAATAATAGCCGCGGCAGTTTCATCACAGCTAGTCTCAATTCCTACAATTATCATAAAAATAATTAACTTAAAAAAACAGACATTATTCCAAATCCCTGCCCTGTACCGAGCTTGCTCTGGTAAAGGGTTGACTAAAACTAAAAAATTATCTAAACTATTCTTAGTATTACCATACTTTCTTAAAAAAATCCATCCCTACTTCGGGGTGTTTTAATTTCGCCGCCATCGTCTAGTGGTTAGCCCGCCTCGACTCGCGGCGCTCGTCGACGCGAGGCGGGGACATCAGGTTTTTCAGCCAGGGGGCTGCCTGTCCGCCTCTGGAGGAACCACCCTCTGGGTGGCATCCTAATAAAATACTAGTTTTAAACTAAATAATTTGGTCCCTTCGTCTAATGGTTAGGACATCAGGTTTTCATCCTGGTAACAGGGGTTCGATTCCCCTAGGGACTACGTAATTAAAAACGGGTTTATCCCGTTTTTTTGTTTACCCTAAATTTCTACCAAAATTTTAAAGCGTTTTTAAAAATTCGTCCGTGTATTGCGGCTGGGCTTTTATCGGTTTTGATAAAGGCCAAATTTGTTCAAACTGGGCTTTAATTAAATCGGCAAAATCGCGGCTATGAATTACAAAACCAAAACTTTCGGCTCTTGAAGAAATAAAAGCCACTTTATCTTCATAAATCCAATAACTCATACTCCAGGTCATTCCTTTTGGGGCGGTTCTCAATTCTCTTAAAAAACCTTTGCCCACGCCCATAAAAGGATAACTCTTAAAATCAATCACTTTATCCCGCGGCCAAATTCCCCGAATGGAAATATTTTGCCTAATACGGCGCCGGTTCAATTCTTCAATATAATCTCGGCCTAGAAAATCCATCATCTCGCTTATCGGCCACATAGTTAAAGTTTTGATATTTTTATTCCACATTAAATCTTTTAATACTTGTTTAATTCCGTCTATTCCGGAGTAAAATTTAATCTTCGGCTGCAGGGCGCTGGCTTTTAAATTTAAACTGGGCAGTAATTCGTTAATCATCTGCTCATTCTTTTTTAATTTCTCTATTTTCGTTTGCGTTAAATATCGCAAATTTTTTACGTCATCAATGCTGAATAGCTTTTTATTTTCTTCCTCTTTCTCAATTACCAAGCCGTCATTAATTAATAATTTTAAATTATCATAGACGGTTGGCCGGGCCATGCTTAAATTTTCCGCTAATTGGCGCGCGGAAGAATAGCCGGTTTCCAATAATCTAATGTAAATTCTAATGGAATTATCAGAAAATCCCATTTCTCTTAAGATTGAATCTAGCATAGTAATAAATATTATTCCCCTCCTTAAGCAAGGAGGGGCTAGGGGTGGTTTGAAAAAAATCCATCAAAAAAGCATGGTAAATCACCGAACTGGAAAATTATGTAAATCTTTTAAAACCGCTATTTTGTCGGCTGACGACGACAGATTTACAAAATAATCATATACCCTTACAATAAGCCTGTCAAATTTAATTATTATTCTTTAAATCTATGAAAAGAAAACTAGTCATTATTCTGGGTATTTTGCTGGTTGTTTCTCTGATAATAGGCGGATTGATAATAAAATCGTCTAAACACAAAGAAAAAACAACCGAGCTAACTCCCATCCGCATCGGCTGGCAAACGGCCTGGATCCCCCAGGCCCAATTGGCGGAAACTTTAAAACACACGGATATCTTGGAAAAAAACGGGTTAGCCGGAGATTTTAAGGGCTTTAGTTATGGTGGTCCCTTAGTTGAAGCCGCGGTCGCCGAGCAGGTTGATGTTTTGTTTGTGGCGGATCTTCCGGCTATAGTTCTGCTTTCTAAAACTGATAAATTCAGCATCATATCACGCCTGGATGATTTTAGAAATGGCTTGATAGTCCCGGCCAGTTCTACCGTACAATCCATTGCCGATCTAAAAGGCAAAGTAATTTCCGTTCCTTTTGGCTCCGCTCCCCAGACTCAAACCACAAAATTCATCAGAGAAAACGGCTTTGACCCAATAAAAGATTTCCAATTTAAAAATTTGGATATTTTAGAACAATCTAATGTTATCCAAGGAGGGGCGCAAGATAGTTGGGGTGAGATTGACGCTTTTGCCACCTGGGACCCGACTTTGGCTATTTTTGAAAATAACGGCAAAGCCAGGGCTCTAAAAATATTTACGCCCGTCGGCGTGGTTTTAATGTCAAATGATTTTATCAGGGAGCACGAAGAGGCCGCTAAAAATTTCCAAAAATCATTTATTGAGGGCTATTATTATTACGCTAAAAACCAGGCGCAAGCCGACCAATGGTTGAAAGAAGAAACCGGCTTTCAGGAGCCGCAGGCCGTGATTGACAAAATGACTTCGTTGGAAAAAAATTTACTGGCTAAAGATGTTAAAGATATTGATATAAATATTTACGACCAACATATTAAGGATATGAAAACCATTGCAGAAGAAGCGGTACAAGACAAGTTGATTTCGCAAGCGCCGGAAATATATAAAAGAATAAATTTTCAATTGTTGGATAACGCGAAAAAAGAAATTAATGAATCTAATTTTGATTTAAGCGGGATAAACACAAAATGAAGCTAACCATTACAAAATTTATAATACCAATCCTTTTTATTCTTCTTTGGCAGGCATCAACGGCCGGCCACGGCCAGAATTTTCAAATTCTGCCTTCACCAGTTAAAGTATTTTTAGCTATTATAAACCTCTTTAGGGAAGGGCAAATAATAACCGATATCTTAGTGAGCTTAAAACATGTGCTCATCGGATTTTTAATCGCTTCTCCTATCGGCATTGCTGTCGGAATTGTTCTTGGCTATTCAAAAACCGCCAAAAAGCTTCTCGCTCCTCTTATAGAATTCATCCGGCCCATACCGCCGATTGCCTGGATCCCCTTAGCGATTTTGTGGTTTGGCATTGGCGACAATCCCGCTTATTTCTTAGTTTTTCTTGGCGCTTTTTTCCCCATCATGACCAATGCTTATTTCGGCGTTGTTTCCGTTGAGGAAAATTACAAACGAGCGGCCTTAAGTTTGGGCGCTGGGAAAAAAGAAATTATGGCTGATATTATTTTACCCGCTGCCTCCCCTTCAATTTTTACCGGTTTAAAGACCGGCCTGGGCATTAGCTGGTTTATGGTTATCACCGCTGAATTAGTCGGTTCGCAATCAGGTTTAGGTTATATGATCCAGCTTAACCGCCTCCTCCTTCATACCGATAAAGTTATCGCCGGCATGGTAATAATCGGCATCTGCGGTTATTTTATGAATAAAACTATGGAAATTCTGGAAGATAAACTCCTGCCTTGGCGTCCAACTTCCTAAACTACTTATGTCTAAAATAACCTTTGATAATATTTCTAAAACATTTATTAATAGAAACGGACAACCAACCCGAGCTATTGATAAAGTATCTTTAGAAATTGAACCGGAAAAAATAACTTGTGTTTTAGGGCCGTCCGGCTGTGGCAAAACCACTTTAATAAATTTACTGGCCGGCTATACTTTTCCGGATGAAGGCCATATTTTTAATGATAATCAATATATTAAGGGCCCGGGCATAGAACGGACCGTGGTTTTTCAAGACCAGGCTCTTTTTTTATGGAAAACCGTTAAAGAAAATATTGAGTTCGGTTTAAAATGCCAAAAAATAAATAAAACCCAGCGGGAAAAAATTGCTGATGAGTATATTGAAAAATTTGGGCTTAGCGGTTTTGGCAATAACTACCCGCACCAACTATCAGGAGGCATGAAACAAAGAGTTGGGTTAGCCAGGGCCTTGGCGACCAGACCAAAAGTCCTCTTAATGGATGAACCCTTCAGTTCCTTAGACGAACAAAACCGGGAAATTTTACAGGAAGATTTATTGAGAATATATTACGAAGCCAAGCCCATGATTATTTTTGTCACGCATAACATAGAAGAAGCCATCTTTCTGGCTCACACCATAGTAATTTTAACTAAAAGGCCGGGTAAAATTAAATCAATAATTAAAGTTTCCTTGCCCAGCCCGCGGACAAGCGAGATAAGAAATTCAGCCGAATTTTTCCAGCTCCGCCAGCATATTTGGAAAACGATAAGGGAAGAGATAAAATAAAAAAACTAAAAGGATATCGTACCTCCCCAAAAAAATCCCCCTACCCCCTTTTCGAAAGGGGGCTCAATAAAAAACGCCTCAGGATTAATCTTGAGGCGTTTCGTTTTTAAAAGGAATGGTTTATTCTGGCAGAAAAAACGCTAATATGTTATAATATAAAATATATAATTTAAGGAATTATAACAAAAAAATTATTTTTAATTCTCTTGTTAAATTCCAAAACTAAAAAATATGAGAAAATTAGCAAAAATTAAATTTGTTAATATTTTCTTAACCGCTATTTTAATTTTAAGTCAGGCGGTTTTTTTATTTATTCCTGTTTTAACCGGGCAGGCGCAAACAGATTCTGGCGACAGTTACGGCGCTTATAATACCACCACTCCCCACTCAACGACTTATACAAATCCTACTTCAGACGCTACTGCTGATACGAATAATACTACATCGGATGGTTCCAATATTATATTCCAAGATATAATCACTGATAATAACGACTCTGCCACTCATTATCTTCTTACTATGGAGTTTGTCTCCCCGCCGGCAAGAGTATCGGGTCAGTCCGACATTTTCGTAAAATTAAGCGAGGAAGCGGAAGTAATTTTTTACATCTACAAAGACGGCGCGGAGATAAACAAATACCCCGCTACTTACAAGGGTGATAAAATTTATTTTTTTAGCTGGGAGACAAAATCCCTTGCTGACGGGCAGTACTCGATAAAAGCTTATGCTAAAAAAAGCGACTATGTGGATATTTCCAGACAAATAAACATAACCATTGATAATTCTTCCTCTCTTAACTCCTCTCCAACCCCCACTATTATAAATAATAATTTTACTGATATAAAAACAACAGATTCAACCCTCCCTTATGAAATTATTTTTCTGGAAGCTTTCCAGCCGCCTATTTCCGGCGATAGACGAATTACAGTGTCTTTAAATAAAGATGTGGACAGAGTGGACTTCTCTGTTGAAGGCCCGCGGAGCGATAAATACAGCGGGGTAAGGGATAGTAGCCGGCAATATTATTTTATGTGGAATACGCCCGGTTTCCCTAACGGCTACTACAAGGTTGCGGCCAATGCCTGGGCTGGCGGAACCGTAAAAACTTCCCGGTCTTTCGGTATCCAGATCGCCAACAATGGAACATCGCCGAATAATACGCTTCAACCAACGCAACCGCAGACCGGAGAAATGATGGAAAAGCAACCGCTAAATATGATGCCGCAAGCCCAGCCGGAACTTCTGCCGGAATGTAAAGAAAATAACATCTCTTCCATAGAAGAATGCCAAAGATTTATGAACATCGCCCCTGATTGCCGGAGCCGGGGGCTACTCTCACAGGAGGAATGCAATAAATTTATGTCCATCCCGCCGGAGTGCCGAGATAAAGGATTATTATCCATGGAAGAATGCAATAAGTATATGTCCATCCCGCCGCAATGCCGGGAAAAAGGAATTTTAGACAAAGAGGAATGCACAAAATACAGTTATAGATATTCGATGCCGATCGAATGCCAGAAAGCCGGGGTAACCGCGCCGGAAGAATGCAACAATATAATATTTCTAAACAGCATGCCAAGTGAATGTCGGAAGGCGAACGTAAAAAGCCGAGGGGACTGCGAAAAGTTAGTAAAAATTCAAGTTCTTCTGTCTCCAGAATGCCAAAAAGCTAAAATTACCGACCAGGCCGCCTGCGATAAATATATGGCCAAAAATTTTATGGCGCCGGAATGTAAAGATGCGGGAGTAGCGACCACGGAAGAATGTAATTATATTTTACGGGAAAAAGTTAGTAACCTGAATGTCCGGGTAAAAATTGAGGTGAAAACAGATCAAGGAACTGAATTTATGGAAGTGGGTTTGCCGGAAGAGTGCCGGCAAGCCGGAGTAAGTTCCGCGGAAGAATGCGAAAAAATAATGTTTTTAAAACAAGCTCCGGAGGAGTGCCAAAAAGCTAACATCACTGACCCGGATGAATGCAAAAAACATATGCAACTGGCTAATATGCCGGAGGAATGCCGCGCCGCCGGAGTAAGCGATAGAGATGGATGTGAAAAAATAATGTTTGAAAAAAATGCCCCGAAAGAATGCTTAGACGCCAAAATCAGCACTCCGGAAGAATGCGAAAAATACATGTTTAAAAAATCCGCTCCGACTGACTGCCAAGAAGCCGGAATACTAACGCCGGAGGCCTGTAAAAAATACATGTTTGAAAAATACAACGGAGCGGAAAATATTCCGGCGGATAAATTTCCGATTGAATGCCAGAAAGCCGGCGCTGGCACGGCCGATGATTGCGAAAAGGTGATGCAAAAAATGTATCTGCCTAAAGAATGTCAGAGCCAGGGCATAACCGATGAGGCAAAATGCGAAACTTATATGCAGCAGAAGAATATGCCTAAAGAATGTCAGGCCGCGGGGGCAAAAACAAGGAGCGAGTGCGATAAAATAATGTTTAAAAAATACGGGCCAAAGGAATGCTTAGCCGCCGGCATAGAAGACGAAGTTAAATGTGAAGACTTTATGTTCAGTAAATACGCGCCAAAAGTAACCTGCCAGGGAATAGACGATTGGCAATGCAAAAACTCCATAAAAGAAAGGCATTTGGGCAACATTGTCGCTAAACAAGTCCAGTATAAGGAGTTAGAAGAAAAAGTGTCTTATTTGGCCGGCAATTCCATCACGCAGGAAAAACTCAACGCCAGTTTGGATGTAGCTCGAGAAATGATCCCTTTAAAAGAGGGAAAAGCCGGTTTTAGAATACTTAATACGGAAGGGAAAATGACCCTGGATGATGGCGACAATTTAGTCCAGACCGCGCCAATAGCTTTAATGGTTGACAGCGACCAGGACGGCCTGCCGGATGATATGGAAAAAAGATTAGGCACTGACCTTTCTAAAACTGACACTGACGGCGATGGCTATACTGACGGCGCGGAAGTAAAAAATAATTATAATCCTTCGGGAGAGGGAAGCTTAGGGAACGTCCTTTCTCCGGTTGAAGAAGCGATTATCGACAATAAAATACTGGGCCAGCCTAAATCCGAAGGTGAAGTTTCAGAGAGCTTCACTGTCGCCAGCGTTGACAATATTCTTGATGAAAAAAATTTAAACAAAGGCTATACCTTAGAAGGCACGGCGGAAGCGGATAGCACCATAACTCTTTATCTCTATTCTGATTTACCGCTCGTCGCCACGGTAAAGGCCGATGAATACGGAAACTGGCAATACGAGTTTAACGAATCTTTAATTGAGGGCGAGCATGAGGTTTACGTTGCCTTAAACGATAATACCGGAAAAATTATCGCCAAAAGCGACCCCCTGAGTTTCTTTATCAGAGAAGCTAAAGCGGCGTCGGTCGAAGACTTTATCTCGGAAACAGTCGCCCCGATTAACCCGGAGAGCGGAACCGGAAATTTAATAAAGTACTATATAATCATCGCTGCTTTGATTGTGATTGTCGGAGTTTTGCTTTTCGTCGTCTTCTTTATCCAGAAAAGGAGACAAACATAGCGGCAAGGATATCGCAAACCCTTTAGGGGTTTACGATATCCTTTACTTTATATGAAGTTTAGAGAATTCTTCACAAAAAACAGAGAAACCCTCCAGCTAATTTATGGCGTCATTTTGATTATCCTTATTCCTCTTCTTATCGCTTTTAATACCATCTTCATTGTTAATAAATACAATGAAAATCTTGATGTGGCTTTACAACGCCAGGCCCTAATCGTCGGCCGGTCAATTTACGCTTTAATAAAGGAAGATTTAGGCAACCAGGACCAATTGCAGAAAAAAATAGATACTCTCTTAAGCAAAAATCTGGAATTCCAGGATTTAGAAATTTTAATCCCGGAAGGCGATAATTTTAAAGTTGCCGCGGCGGCCAAAAAAGAAGATATCGGCAAAGTCTTAAAATTTTATTATTACAAGGTCGCCTGGATGCAGCCGGATAATGACGGCCTGGCTACTGATTCCCTTAAACTGGCCGCGACCGCCGAAGGCGAAGAACTGGTTGGTGATTTTTCCCGGGAGAGCCGGTTTTGGCAGGTAGCTTTACCGATGAAAAACGCGGCCGGGGAAAAACAGGCGCTCCTTACTATGCGACTGTCTTCCGAAATTGTTGATGAACTCACGAACTACAACCGCAACGCTTCTATTTTTCTATTGGTCTTAACGGTTCTGATTGTTATTTTATTTTTAACCGCCGCCGTCCGTTTATGGGATTACGCTCTGCTTTACAAAAAAATAAAAGAAGTTGACCAGATGAAAGACGAATTTATTTCTATCGCTTCCCATGAACTGCGCACGCCAGTCACTGGCATCAGGGGCTATATTTCTATGATCTTAGAAGGCACTTTCGGCCCGGTGGGCGGTAAAATGGCCGAGAGTCTAAAAATGGTGGAAAACGCGGCTAGCCGCCTCGCTTCTTTAGTGGAAGATTTATTAAATGTAAGCCGGATTGAGCAAGGGCGCCTAAAAATAGAAGCTTCCGCCCAAGATGTTAACCCGCTGATTAAAGAAATCATTGCCGAATTATCAGTCCAGGCCAAAGCTAAAAATTTAGAATTAAAATACCAGCCGCATGCGGAAAAAATACCTCTTCTTAATATTGACAGCGACCGGTTCAAACAAATTTTAATTAACATAATCGGCAATGGCATTAAATACACGGAAAAAGGCCGGGTGGAAATAACGACGCAAGAGAAAAATAACGGCAAAACTTTAGAAATAAAAATAAAAGATACGGGCCTCGGCATGTCAGCCAAAGATAGAGAGCGCCTGTTTCAAAAATTTTACCGCGTCCAGACAGAAAAAACGAAAAATATTACCGGCACCGGTTTGGGCCTTTGGATTACCAAGCAGATTATTGAGTTAATGAAAGGAACAGTTTCAATTGATTCTATGGAAGGAGTCGGCACGCAAGTTAGCCTGCAATTTCCGGTGGTGAAAAAATAAAATTTTGTTATAAAAAAGAAGGTAAAATTTTACCTTCTTTTTTATATTTTTATATTATTTTATTATTTTATTATTTTAGCTGTTTCTTAAACCAATCTACCCAGGCGATTTCGGCCGGATTGACTTTATTGAGTATGGCCAGATAAAAACTAGCCCAGGCGCCAAGTTGCAGAGCTTCAAAAGCCTGAACTAATTTTGTCTTGCCGGTTAAAGTATAACTTGAAAATTTTATTTTACTTTTCTTAACTACTTGCTTCGTTAATCTGCTCCTTGTCTGCACCCGCGGGTGATAGAGTTTTGAATCCAAAAAAAAGAAAATTAAATTTTTTCTGTTGCTTTTAGGATTAGCCAGACTCTCCAAAGCGTAATGGTTTAATTCCGGCAAAGTTAGGTAGCTGGCAAAATTTTTGCTGTTTTCGCAAAGCTGGTTTCGCCAGACCCGCAGGTTGCCAAGCAGAAATTCCGCCGCCACTAATATCGGCTGTCGCCCAAAAAGACTTAAAGCTATCTTTTTCGCCTGATTATCTTTAGTTTCTCTGGCCGGTCTTAGTCTTCGGTCCCAGATTTCTAAATCAGCGATTAAATCCTCAATTTCTTTCACTTTAATTTTAAAAATCCCGGCTTTAGCCAGCATCACGGCCGTGCCAAAAATCATATAGCCCACGCCTAAACGGGGCTCGCCCGAAGGATTAAAATCTGGCTTAAAGATATAGCCGGGGATATTATCTTTTATCATCAGCTTTTCTAATTTGCCCTTGCCGGCGGAAGTAATAGCGATAATTTTTGCTCCCCGTTTTTTAACCTCTTCATAAACAGACAGCGGCTCTTCGGTATCTCCAGAATAAGAAGAAATAATAAATAAGGTATTTTTACCGACATGAGCCGGCACCCGATAGCCGGGAGCAATAAGCAAAGGAACTTTCATCTTATCGCCAAATACGGCTTTAACTATGCCGGCGCCTAAATTAGACCCACCCATACCATTCACTACCACTTCGCTTGCTTTACTATAGGAGGAGGGTATTTTAATTAAACGGGCCTCGGCTAAAACCTGCCTTACCTGGTCGGGCAAAAATTGGATTGATTCAACTACTCGGCTTACTTCGCCCTTTTTTGGCAAAATAAAATTGTTTAAATTCATAATTTTAATCATTACAAATTACAAATCCCTTACAAATTTACGAATACGATATAAAACATTTTAATGAGAATTCGTAAATTCGTAATAAATTCGTAATTCGTAGGAAAAATAGTCGACTTTTACCCACTATATCCATTATAATTGATATTGATTTTTATTTCAATTTATGATAATTTAAAGACATCAGGTAAAACCTGATTTTATTTTAATAGATATACAATAATTTTTTATATTTTATATTTTATATTTCATTTTTTATGTCTGGACATTCTAAATGGGCGACAACTAAAAGAGCAAAAGCGGCGGTGGACGCTAAGCGGGGCGCGATATTCACCAAAATTGCCAATGTCATTACCATCGCGGCGCGGGAAAAGGGAGGCGACCCGGATACCAATTTTACCTTGCGGATGGCGATGGAAAAAGCCAAGCAGGCCAATATGCCCAAAGACAACATTACCCGGGCGATTAAGCGAGGAACCGGCGAAGGCGGCGGGCAAGAGGTTGCCGAGCTTCTTTATGAAGGCTTTGGTCCGGCTAAATCCCAGTTTATTATAAAATGCTTAACTGATAACCGGAACCGAGCCGGCGCTTCTATCCGCCATCTGTTGGCTAAACACGGCGGAAGCTTAGGCGCGGTCGCCTGGAATTTCGAGAAAAAAGGAGTAATCAGAATCCTAAAGGAAGAATTGAAAAATACCAATGTAAAATTAGATGACCTGGAATTAAGTCTGATTGACATAGGCGCCGAGGATCTCCTGCCGGAAGAAGAAGGGGTAACTATTTACACTAAAATTGAAGATTTACAGGCGGTAAAAAAATTTCTGGAAGAAAAAAATATCAAGACCGAAACCGCCGATATTGAATTTATCGCCAAAGAGAACCAAAAAATTGAAGGTGAAGATAGGGAAAAAATTGAAAAATTAATTGAAGAGTTGGAAGACTGCGAAGATGTGGCTGATTATTATACTAATGCGGTATTATAGTATGGATATTTCATACTTTTTAATTATTCTGTACATTTTACTCGCCATAATTATTGCCTTCAGTCTGATATTCTTATTTTTTTCACTACAGGCGATTATTACAATCTTAAGAACCAAAGTGCCGTTTGCCAGAACTCCGGATGAAAATATTGAAAAAATATTAGCGGAACTAAAAAAACAAAATATTCCCGCCAATTCCCTGATTTATGACTTAGGCTGCGGCGATGGCCGAATCTTATTTACAGCGGAAAGGCATGGTTATAGAGCTATCGGCTATGAACTTTCTTTATTCCAATATCTAAAAGGTCTAATAAAAAAGAAATTAAAAAGAAGCAAAGTTGAAATAATAAGAAAGAATTTTATGGAGGAAAATCTTGGCGATGCTGACGTGATATTTACTTTTTTAGTCGGTAAGGTCATGCCCCAAATCGGGGAAAAATTAAGGAGTAATTTAAAAAGAGACGCGACAGTTATTTCTTATGGTTTTACCATACCCGACTGGCCAATAAATAAAATTCTAAACACGAAACCAAGTTTAACCTATATTTACAGGACATAACTCATAACCGATCGCGTTATGCGTTATGCGTTATGCGTTATGCGAGAAATAATTTTAGGAATTGACCCGGGACTAGCTGATACCGGCTACGGAATTATAGAAAAAGAGGACCGAGGCAAATTAATCTGCCAAGAATTTGGGGTAATAAAAACTTCGGCCAAGAAAGATATGGGAGAAAGACTGGAAACTATTAATAAGAAGCTTGATAAAATAATAAAAAAATATAAACCGAGACTGATAGCGGTAGAGCAATTATTTTTCTGCAAAAATGTAAAAACCGCTTTGGCGGTCGGCCAGGCCCGGGGCGTAATTTTATTTACGGCCAGGCAAAATAAAATCCCGACGGTTGAATTTACCCCCTTACAGGTTAAACAAGCGGTTTCCTCTTATGGCCAAGCCGGAAAATTACAAGTTCAGAAAATGGTCAAACTCCTTCTTGACTTAAAGGAACTTCCTAAACCTGATGACGCGGCTGACGCTTTAGCTATTGCCATCTGCGCCGCCAACAGTAATTTAAAAAACATATAGATATCGCTCCCCTCCTTAGATAAGGAGGGGAGGGGGTGGTCTGATTAATACCTTCACCACCACCCCTAGCCCCTCCTCACTCGAGGAGGGGGACGAAATACCTTGTAATTAAAAAGACATGTCTAAGAAATTAAAAATCGTCCATATCGCTTCCGAGGTAGCCCCTTTTTCTAAAACCGGGGGGCTGGCTGATGTTGTCAGAAGTTTACCCAAAGCCCAGAAAAGGTTAGGCCATGAGATAATTGTCATTACGCCGCTTTACGGCCAGGTGATTGATAAAAAAAAGAATCATCTAGAATTAGTCTACAATAACATAAAAGTTTATCTTAACTCTAAAGAGGCGGTTCGGATTAATTACTGGCAAGGATATCTTATGGACGGCCTGCCGGTTTATTTTATTGAAAATAAAAAATATTTTTCCCAAAGGAAAGCTATTTACGGGTCAAGCCACGAGAACGCCCGTTTTTTAATTTTTGACGTCGCCGCCCTGAAACTTATTTCCCTTTTAAAATTTGAGGCGGATATCGTCCATTGCCACGATTGGCAGACCGGCTTAATCCCCTTTTATTTAAAAACCGATTTCCGTTATTCTAAAACTCTAAAAAAAGCCAAAACCGTCTTTACCATCCATAAACTTGTTTTTCAGCTGGGGCATAACTGGTGGGAAATTCCGGCAAGATTTAAAGATTACGGCCGCAAAAGAATTCCGCACATTGCCGACAAAAAAATTGAATACTTAAATTTCGCCAAAAGAGCGATTCTTTCCGCTGATATTATAAATACGGTGAGTGAGCAATACCGCGAAGAAATTATGACGAAAAAATTCGGCCAGGACCTGCAACGAATTTTATCTAACCGGCAGGACCGGCTATTTGGCATAGTTAACGGCATTGACTACAACGCTTACAATCCGGCTAAAGATTCCAGTCTCTTTAAAAATTACAGCCACAGAAAAATCCACCGCAAAAAATTGAATAAAGAATATTTACAAAAAAAATTCAAACTGCCCGTAGACATAAAAATCCCCCTTTTCTGCACGACTTCCCGCGTCACTTTCCAAAAAGGTTTTGAATTAATTTTAAAAATCGCCGAGCAACTGCTGCAACTTGATATCCAGTTCATTGTTATCGGTTCCGGAGAGAAGGGTTATCTCAAAGAGTTGGAAAAATTATCTAAAAAATACCCGAAAAAATTAGTCGTCATACCCTCCCACGAGGAAAACCAAAAGTACGAAACACTGGTTTACGCCGGCTCTGACTTCTTTCTCCTGCCTTCTTCCCACGAGCCCTGCGGCATAAACCAGCTGATTGCCATGCGTTATGGCTGCGTGCCGATTGTCCGAAAAGTCGGCGGGCTTAATGATACCGTTACTAATTTTAACCCGGCTACCGGCAAAGGCACCGGCTTTGTTTTTAATCAGTTTGACGAACTTTCCCTTTTTGAAGCGATTATCCGGGCTTTGGAAAATTATAAACATAAAGACGTTTGGCGCAATTTAGTGGTCCGCATTATGCAGGAGTCAAACAGCTGGGAAATACCGGCGAAAAAGTACATTCTGCTTTATAAAAAGGCGTTGAAAGGATAGGGGCTAGTTAATTAGGGATTAGGTATTAGATT
>JAQTSG010000024.1 GCA_028711415.1 Patescibacteria group bacterium
GAGTTAAGCATGCCGGGTTCGGTTTAGGTTTTGAACGGGCGATTATGTATTTGACGGGCATGGCCAATATCCGCGATGTTATTCCTTTCCCCAGGACGCCGAAGAACGCGGAATTTTAATATAAGATTCTTGGGATTTTTGAGATTCTTAGGATTATTAAAATAATGTAAAAATATTCACCCCGTTAGAAATAGTTTTCTAAGCGAAGTTAACGGAGTAAAAAATATTTAAAAAATAAACAATATTAATATGGGGAGAGAAATTCAAATAATTTCTAACGGGGTGAGAAAAGAAATTATGCCGGGAAATACGGGAGAAGAAGGAATAGAGCTTGAAGAATTTCCCGAACAAAGGATTTCGGGAGAGCAAAGGCAGGCGGAAAGGGTTAAAGCCGAGGATTTAAGAAGGAGATTAGATGCTCTTAAAGAGAAAAATCGATCGGCGATTCAAAATGAAATCAACGCCTTTGTTAAGAGTTTAACGGATGAATTTTTAGCTGGTGAAGTCGGGAAAAGCGCGTTTGATAAAAATAGAATTCTTAGAAAATACGCTCTATTTCATATTTTGGGCGGGAGCACTTACGAGGAGGTTGATTGCGAATATTTTGATTTTCCCGGAAGGTATTCCATAGAAAAATTTATAGAAGAATTAGAAAAGGAGCAGGGGGGAGAAAAGAAAGAAAAATAATAAAAAAATATGCGGCTGTCCGGCTTGCAAAAATATATTTTAGGCCAGTGTTATCTTAATAAAAACAGTCTTATCGCGAAGGCGGATTTTTACGGCTTTTATCCTAAAAAAGAGTTTGCGGAAAATAAAAAAAGAAGAGAAGATATAATCCACAATAGTTTAGAAAGTTTAGTGGCTAAAGATTTGCTTATCGCTTTCGGCCGGAAAACCGCGCAGAAATGGTTTATAAATAAAGTGAAATTAACGCCGAAGGGTAAGAGAGAAGCTAGAGAGATAATTAAACAAAGGCAGAGAAAACTGCCGATAAAATAACATTACAAATTACAAATCATATCACAAATTTACAAATACCGTTTTTCTCATTTTCTTTAGTATTTGTAAATTTGTAGCTGATTTGTTGATTTGTAGGGTAAATACGTAAATATATGCAACAAACATCTAATAGCGCGGCGAAATTCGCCTTCTTTTACATGCTGTCTCTGGTGGCGCTTATTTTCATGGCGCTTACTTCGGGCATGATCATTTTTCAGATTATCAATAAAAACATCCCGGATATTCTAAATCTCTATCAGGGCCGGTTTTCTCCAAGCCAACTGAAGTTCGCGATCTCGGCTTTAGTAATTTCCACGCCAATATTTTATGTTTGTATGTGGCGGATTTTTAAGAATTTAACTTCGGGCGCTTTAGAAAAAGATTCCGGCATAAGAAAATGGCTTACTTATTTTATTCTTCTCGTTTCTTCCGTCGTGATGCTCGGCTGGCTAATCGCGACGATTAATAGCTTTTTAGACGGAGAATTTACGACTAAATTTATCCTTAAGGCCATTACCGCGATTTTTATCGCGGCCGCGATTTTCACCTTTTATTTTTATGATATCCGGCGGGAAAACGTGAAAAAAAATGACCGGGTCATCCAGGTTTATTTTTACGCCTCTTTAGTCTTAGTCATAGCGGTTTTTGTCGCCTCTCTCTTTATCGTGGAATCTCCGACCCAGACCCGAAACCGGAAATATGATAATTTTATTTTGGATAATTTTAGCAACATAGATTCGGCGATTGCCAGCTATTATCAGGAATTTAAGAAACTGCCGGAGGGTTTAAACGAGCTGGAAGCCGAATATAGTTATTTGGGCGAGGACACTATAAAAGACCCGGCTTCTAAGATTATGTTTGATTACCGCGTAGTTGATAAAAACACTTATGAGCTCTGCGCTACCTTTAAGGCCTCAAACAAGGATGAAAATATAGAGGAATATAATTATTATAAGGATAAATGGACGCATGAGGCCGGCTACCAATGTTTAGAGCAGAAAGTCCATGTAGAAGACGGCCTTAAAGTTCTCGGCCCAGTTCCGGTAAGATAGGGTCGCATAACGCATAACGCATAACGTGGAACGAGTAAGTTAATTCCGCATCTCGCAGAGTCTCCGTTTTTTTCTCTGTCATCCCGCACTTGATGCGGGATCCAGGGTCAGGCGGCACAAACATTAATACAATATGAAGGAGGAAAGAAATTATTACGTCTACATTTTAGCCAGTAAAAGAAATGGGACACTATATATTGGCGTAACCAATAATTTATTAAACCGTAGTTTCCAGCACAAAATTAAAGAAAATAAAAATAGTTTTACCGCTAAGTATAATGTAAACAAACCAGTCTACTACGAAATATTTGCTTATATCGGTGAAGCCATTGCCAGAGAAAAACAATTAAAGAAATTGAACCGAAAATGGAAAATAGAATTAATAGAAAAGGAAAATCCCACTTGGCGTGATTTGTTTGATGATTTATAGTTTGTACGGCTTCCTCCTGGATTCCCGCTTTCGCGGGAATGACAGATGGAGTAGAATAAAATATTATAACAATATAAAAAGTCCAAGGAGGATTTATTCTTTGGGCTTTTTAAAAATATGGCTCTTTGAAAAATGAACAAGTAAATAGTAAATAGTAAACAGAATTATATTAAAAGAGGGGGAGAGATGAAAGCGAGAGAATGGTTAAAAGAGCATGAGATTCTGATTGACTTTCTGCTTCATATTCCCTGGATGGTTTGGGCTACTTTTTTGAGTATCGTGGAAAGAATCGGGAAGAGACCGAAAAAAACGGAGGGAAGCCGTGGTAACTGAAATTTTGAAATTTGCGAGGGACGTTGTTAAGGCATTTTGCCTAATAGTGGGAGCGGTGATAATAATAAGCTTTGTTTATCTTGCTGAATGGCAATAAAAAAGCAAGCGGTCCTCTGACGGGAGACTGCTGCTAGGCGAAAGAGAAAACCCTTAGGGTAAGAGAGGTGGAACAGAATAATGTAAACAAGGAAAGGGGTAAAAAGAGAATGGGAAAAGAGGGAGAAGGGCATAAACGGCTTCAGAGGCAACCGAGAATTGAAGGCAGGCCGAGAGGGTGCGCTGAAGAACCTGGCGGTGGCGCTTGTCGGAAGATGCAAAGTAATAATCCAGGATTTTGCCAAAGATGCGCGATTCCGCAAGCTATCGCGCGCG
This sequence comes from Patescibacteria group bacterium, assembly GCA_028711415.1. Lineage (GTDB taxonomy): Bacteria > Patescibacteriota > Patescibacteriia > Patescibacteriales > JAQTRU01 > JAQTRU01. The sequence goes on from JAQTSG010000024.1 coordinate 3,187, forward strand.
CTTTAGGCAGTTTTGATTTACCAGAGGAAGGGGGGAGAAGAAAGAATGAATAAAGGCAGAAGAAAATATGAGCGGCATCCGAAGCGGAAGAAAGTTAAGGGCAAGCCGAAGAAAAATGAACAGCGTCAGAGACGTTTACCGAAAAATGAAAGAGAGGAATCGTAGTCTGCGTCGGGAATGTAGCGCTGTTTGAAAGATGTAATTTTCTGTTTTCCGTCAGTATTAACCTGTAAGGAAGGAGAAGTAAAGAGATGGCGGGACAAAATTTTAGGGACTTGCTGGAAGCTCAATGGGAAGATAGCAAATTCGTGTGTGTGGGACTCGACAGCGAGTTCGGGAAAATTCCTGAAGCCGCGCACCAGCCCGGCAACGAATGCGCGGTTGATGTAGCCAATACCATCGTTGCGTTCAACCGAGCCATCGTGGAAGCAATGGCAGATACCGTTTGCGCCTTTAAGCCAAACTCGGCTTTTTATGAGGCGCATGGCGCTGAAGGCGCGGCGGCTCTGCATCGCACTATCAGGGATATTCATGCTATTGCGCCGGCCATTCCCGTGATTCTGGATTTCAAACGCGGGGACATTGGCAATACCAACGTGGGCTATGTGGAAGAAGCGTTTGGTTATTACAAAGCAGACGCTGTCACTGTTCATCCGTATCTCGGCGCCGAAGCGCTTCAGCCGTTTTTGGATCGTGCAGACAAAGGTATCCTCGTGCTTTGCCGCACTTCCAATAAGGGCGCGGGCGAATTCCAGGATCAGCAGATATTCCTTACGCCGGAAGATTGCCAGCAGCTTTTTTACAATAAGTCCACCGGCGAATGCACTCGCGACATTCCGAACGAGCCGATCCTTATGCCGGTATATCAGTTCGTCGCGTACAGGGTTGCCAATCATTGGAACAAAAACAGCAATTGTGCTCTCGTTGTCGGAGCGACTTTTCCCGAGGAACTGGCCGAGGTGCGCAAGATTGTCGGCGATATGCCGATTCTTATACCTGGTGTCGGTTTCCAGCAGAAGGGCGTCCCCCTGGAGACGCAGGTAGGACAAGTTGTCACGGCCGGCAAAAACAGCGGAAACAAGGGAATGATTATCAATTCCTCGCGTGGCATTATCTTCGCCTCAAACGGTCCTGATTTTGCTGGAGCAGCTCATCGTGAGGCAATGAAACTTGACGAGTTGATAGCTCAGTATCTGTGAAAAGGGGGTGAGAAAGACGCAGGAGGAAATTTCGTCCATTGTCTGAAACGCAGTTTAACCTTTTTTCGATTTGAGGGAGGTGAGAGAATGATTCATTCTGCAGAAGAGTGGGCGCGGATGTTATTTGTCCCTCTCTACCAGGAGAAATTCCTTCAAACAATTTGGAATACTCCCGACCCGATGAGACAACAGGAGGGTTGGCGTTTGAAGAGCGGGAAATGGTCGCCTTGGTTTTTCAACATGAGGCCGTTAGGCGATTCGCCTGAACTGTTTTTCAATTGCTGTGTTGCCATGGCGGATTTGATCTCCGAGCATGAAGATGTTGATGTTATTACTGCCGTGGAGATGGCCGGGATAAACCTTTCAGGTGGAATGGCTGTGGTCTCGAGAAGTCTTCTCAGTATCCCGCGCCGAATTGCCTATACACGGCCTTTGCCCAAAAAAGTCCGAACCCCGGAAGAGGCGGCTGAGTTGTTCAGCCAATTCGATGAAGGAGTGGCCGGTTACGGGCAAAAGGAGTTTATCGAGGGCAGGCTCTTGGACGGTGACAGGGTTGCCATCTTCGACGACATGGCCACGAATCTGGGCAGCAAAATTATCGCTCGTTTAACCGTCCTCTGGATGGCGAAACAGATGGGTATTTCCGTCACCTGCAATAAGATTTTCTATTTTCTGAACAGGGAGAGGGAGAATCGCCAGAGGGGACTGGACTTTGCTAAACGGACTGAACCGGGTTTATACCCCGAGCCGTTGCATGCCCATTATGTGATAGAATTCGATGATCATTTTCCCGATCTGAATGGAATCATGCACCCGGAAGAATTTCAAGTAATATCTGACTTCCAGAGAGATGATTCAGGACGGTTTCAGGACAAGGGCGAACAGCAAAGGGTATTGGCCTTAGCCGCCAAAACTCGGCAAGATTAAGGAGGGAAGAGGATCTTTAAAATGCTATAAAGTAAAAACCGGTTTCGTTTCTTGGAACCGGTTTTTTTCTTTGCCTTTAGCCATAAATTAAGGTATAATATTAACAGTTGACAATTAACAATTAACTTTTAACAAGCATATGAAAAAGAATGTGAAATTGCCGGAAAGGGTGGCAAAATATCTTAAAGATAGCGGGGTGAAGCATAATGTTTTAGAGCATCGGACGGTTTATACGGCGATGGACGCGGCTAATACGATGAAGAGAAAAATGGGGGAAATCGCCAAGTCGCTTTTGGTCCAGGCCGACAAAGATTATTTTTTAGTGCTTTTGCCGGCTGACTATAACCTTGATTTTAAAAAGTTAGGGCAATGTTTAGGGATGCAAACCGGCAAAAAGGTTAAGACAGTAAAAATTCCGGGCGAGAAGATTATGGCAGAAGCTTTAAAGATTAAGGCCGGAACCATGAGCGCTTTCGGACAGCTTAATAAATTGCCGGTAATTATGGACAAAAGTCTGGCCAAAGCAAAAAAAGCGGTTTTTTCTTCCGGAAGTTTTAACCATTCCGTGGAGATGGCGGTCAAGGATTTTGTAAAATTGGAAAACGCGGTTTTGGGAAGTTTTGGGATTAAGAAGAGAATAAAGATACAGAAGGTGAATAAAATAAAGAAAGTGGTGAAAGTTGCGAAAAGGAAAAAATAAAAAAGATTTATGAATTACGATTTAAGATTTAAGAAGATAATTCTTAATTCCTAATTCTTAATTCCTAATTCATCAGATGATGGATTTTAAGACCGAAAAATTTGAAGGGCCTTTGGGATTACTATTGCAGTTGATTGAAAAGGAAGAACTGGATATTACGGAAGTGAGTTTAGCGAAAATCGCCGATCAATACATTGATTATATAAAGAAGCTCCCTATAGCTAATCCGGACGAGATGGCGGATTTTTTAGTTATTGCCGCAAAATTATTATACATAAAATCTAAGGCGCTCCTGCCTTATTTATATACGGAAGAGGATGAAGGAGTGGAAGAACTGGAACAGCAGCTTAAGATGTATAAAGAATTTTTGGAAGCGATGAAAGTTATTGAGGCGATGATGACTAAGAAAAAATTTATGTTTGCCCGGGAGTTTGATAAAAAAGCGGTTCTTCTTAATTTAGAAATTTTTTCTCCGCCGGCAAAATTAGTTAAAGAGGATCTGGCCCTCGTCTTTAAAAACATAATAAGCCAGATTAAGCCGGAAGAGGAAAAATTAGAAGAAGGAAAATTAGAGAAAAAAATAAATATAGAGGACAAGATTTTAGATATTCAAAAAACTCTTTTAGAAAAAATCAGGATTAATTTTTCTAATTTTTTAGCCAAGGCCGGCTCAAAAACGGAAATTATCGTGAGTTTCCTGGCGGTTTTGGAGTTAATAAAGCAGCGGGACGTTATGGTTAGTCAGGAAGGATTATTTAGCGAGATAATTATTAGCGGAAATAAAAGTTTTAAGGGATAAATAGAAAGGGCATCAGTTTAATCAGGTAATCAGGGAAAGGGTATCGGGTAAAAGAATATCAGATAAACCTAGTATGGTTTGATTATTGTAATAGTATCATTAATTTTAACAATTTTTATCACCATTTATGTCTCTAAAATCCAAAATAGAGTCTTTGCTTTTTATTTCCGCTAAACCGATGACGGTTAAGCAACTGGCCCAGTTAATAAAAAAAGAGCCGAAAGAGGTGGAAGCGGCGGCGCGCGAACTGGCGGAAGATTATAAAAAAAGAGAGGGGGGACTGGCTATAATAAAAAATAGTTCATCTTATCAGATGGTAAGCGCTTCGGATAATTCTTCGCTTGTCCGCGATTTTATAAAAGATGAAACCACCGGCGAGCTTACCCGCCCCAGTTTAGAAACTTTAACGATTATCGCTTACCGCGGACCGGTTTCCAAACTTGATTTAGAAAGAATCAGGGGCGTGAATTGCTCTTTAATTCTTCATAATCTGCTTTTGCGGGGTTTAGTTGAAGGCAAGCCGGATAAGAAAAAAAATGAAACATATTATAATATCACTTTTGATTTTATCCGTTTTTTGGGAATTAACGATATAAAGGAATTACCGGATTATGAGAGATTGAATAAGGATGATACGCTGGATAGGATATTAAGCGGTGATAAGTAAAAAGTTTTAAAGTTTATAAAGTTATAAAGTCGCTTAACTGATGGCGCTCCAAAAACTTTATAAACTTTAAAACTAATATAAATTAGGTGAATTAGGAATTATTTTATGCTAGTATCCGTAATGATAAGTATTGTTATATCCATTTTAGCTTTTAGCTTTGCCGTTTCTCCGGCTAAGCCGGTTTTTAATTTTGATATTTTTGGCGCTTTAGCCAGCGAAAAAGGAAAGGTTTTGGGTGTGAGCGAAGAAAATATCAGCGGAGCGTTTGGCCGGGCATTTGAGGAAATAAAGAAAACGCCGCTGGCCCGCCGGTTTCTGCCGGAGAGTAAAGATAAGCCGGCCGAGCCGCGGAAGCTGCCGGTCCCGCCAACTCGTTTAGATAGGACAGGCGTCGGCGATTTTGAAATTTTAGCCAGAAGCGCGGCGGCCATTGACCGAGCCAGTGGCGTTTTACTTTTTACTTATCAGCCCGAGGAAATAGCGCCTATTGCCAGTTTGACTAAATTAATGACGGCCTTGGTTTGGCTTGACCATAATCCTGGCTGGGATGCCGTTTATGAAATAAAAAAGGAAGACAGGCGGGAAGGCGGAAGAATTTTTCTTTTCCCGGGAGAAAAAGTGACGGTTAAAGATTTATTTTATTTAAGTTTAGTGGCTTCGGACAATACGGCGGCAATCGCCCTGGTTCGGTCTTCCGGACTTAGCGAAGAAGATTTTGTCGGAGAAATGAATAAGAAAGCTTTAAGTTTCGGTTTAGCAAAAACAAAATTTAGCGATCCTATCGGCTTAAATAATAATAACGTTTCCACGGCGGAAGAAGTGGCCCGGCTGGCTAAAGCCGCCTTTTCTTCCGAGGATATCCGCCGGGCGACTTTAACCAAAGAATATGAATTTAAAACTCTGGCCGGAAAAGGGAAAAAGGTTTTAACTACCGATTATCTATTAGATAATTTTCCCGCTAACGGCTTAAAAATTATCGGGGGCAAGACCGGCTACACCGAGCTGGCCGGCTATTGCTTTGCCGGAGAATTCAACCACGAGGACGATAAAGAAATCATCACGGTTATATTGGGCGGTCCGACCAGTAGCGGCCGGTTTAAGGAAACAAAGAATTTAGCCGAGTGGGTTTACGCGAATTTCAGGTGGGGTTCTTAGGTCTTTTGGGATTTTTAGGAATGATGTTATAATGGAGGGAGATGAATATTAATAAAATAATTTTATATGGCAAAAAATAAAATCATTATCGGCAATTGGAAGATGAAGCTAACCCTAGCGGAAAGTTTAGAGAAAGCAAAAAAATTCAAAGAGAAATTTAAGGATTTCAACAAAAGCGAGGTTGTAATTTGTCCGTCCTTTATTGTTTTGGATGAAGTCGCCAAAATTTTTAAAAAGACCGGTTTAAAATTAGGGGCCCAGGACGTATTTTTTGAAGAAGGTGGCGCTTATACCGGCGAAATTTCGCCGAAGATGCTTGTTGAAGCCGGCTGCCAGTACGTCATTATCGGCCATAGCGAACGCCGCCGTTTCCTTTTAGAAAATTACGCGATGATCCATCAGAAAGTCAAGGAAGTTTTAAATGTTTCCGGTTTAACGCCAGTTGTCTGTATCGGCGAAGAAAGCGAGGAAAGAAAAACCGACAAGCGGGATTTTGTCTTAGTTGACCAGCTGCAGCAGGCTCTGGGCGGCATCAATATTTTAGAAAATCAGCAAATCGTTGTCGCTTATGAGCCGGTCTGGGCAATCGGTTCCGGGCTGGTAATTGAGCCGGCGGAGGCCGAATACGCCCATAAAATTATCGGGCTGGCCTTAAATGATATGTTCGGCCTCGGGGTAGTAAGTAAAAATTTTCGTATTATTTACGGCGGCAGCGTGAATAGCAAAAATGTAAAAAGTTTTGCCAATTTAGAAAATATTGACGGTTTGCTTGTGGGTGGCGCCAGTTTAGATCCGGAAGAGTTTTATAAAATAGCCAAAGGAATATTAAAATAACTAAGGAATGCTAGAGGCAGAGTGCATAATATATAATTTTAAATAACAAATTTTAAATTTTAAATGACGGCGGATAATAAAATTAAGCAATTAAAATTCAGTCATTTAAAATTAAATTAAAATTTAAAATTAGATAATTCACTAATTCACTAACCCATGCTTGTCCACATTAAAGAAATAGTTAAAGAAGCGGAAAGGGGCGGTTATGCCGTCGGCGCTTTTAATATTCATGGCCTGGAATCCGCTTTAGGCGTGGCCGGGGCGGCTAACCGCGCCAGGTCCGCGGCTATTATTCAAGTTTCAGAAAGTGCCATTAAATATATAGGTTTAAAGCCGATTACCCATATCGTTTCCACGATTGCCAAAAATATCGCCGCCCGCGTGCCGATTGCCCTTCACCTTGACCATGGCACTAACTTTGATTCCATTTTTGAATGTATCAATTCCGGTTTTACCTCGGTTCATATTGACGCTTCCTCCCTGCCTTTAGACGAAAATATCCGTTTAACCAGGCAGGTGGTTGAAGTGGCTCATGGACACGGCGTCTGGGTGCAGGGAGAAATCGGAGCGATGATTGGCGGGCATGGCGATAACGGCAAGAAGCTGAAAAATATTCCTTTAGCCGACCCGGAGGAAGTGCTGGAATTCGTAAAAGCGACAAAAATTGACACGATTGCCGCGGCGGTCGGCACCGCTCATGGAGTTTATACCAACGAAGATATAAAATTTCCTCTGCTTAAAGAAATTATCGCCAAAGTGAAAAAACCGTTTGTCTTGCACGGAGGTTCCGGAGTGGCGGACGAAAAAATAAAAAAAGCCATAAGAGAGGGGGTAAGTATCATAAATATCGGCAGCGATATAAAAATCGCTTTTTGTTCATCTTTAATTAGCAACTGTCTAAAAAATAGAAAAGAAACCGACCCGAGAAAATTGCTCGCGCCGACGATTGAAGCGGTGGAAAAGGCGGCTTATGGTAAGATGAAATTATTCGGCAGCGCCGGACGTGTGAAAGAAAGAGAAGTGGAAACGTAGAAAAATAAAAAATAAAATATAAAATATAAAAAATAGCGATATCAATTTATTAATTATGTATAATATTATTCCCCTAATTTTAATCCTTATCAGCTTAAGCGTAATTATTTTTATTGTGGTGAGGAAATTTTCCGTTCTGGCCGGCGTGGATGTTGAAAATATCCCGGCGGAAAGGGAAGCAAGGGTGAAGGAGAGAATTATAAGCAGCCGTTTGAAGAGGAATATTTTTAAATGGAGCTCGCGGCTGACGAAAATTTTTATATTTTTGGGGGAAAAGGGGGGGATCTTTTCAAAATGGATTTATAAAAAGCTTCATGATCTAAAAGAAAGTTACGGCGCGGAGATGATTCTTCCTATCGCGGACAAGGAGAAAAAAATCGGAGAATTGTCGGTTAAAGCCGAAGAAATGATCGGGGAGGATAATTTTAAAGAGGCGGAAAAAAGACTGATTGAAATTATCGGCCTGGACAGCCAGAACATAGAAGCTTTTAAGAGTTTAGGCAATCTGTATTTTGAAAACAAAAATTATGAAGACGCCAGGCAGACGTTTACCCATGTTTTAAAGCTCACTAAAGACAGCCAGAACAGCGAGGAAATAGGGGAAACTAATTTTGAACTCTCCCTGGTTGACCGGGCTGACGGCCGTTTAGACGAAGCTCTGGGAGAGATAAAAGAGGCCTTAAAAACCGCGCCGAATAATCCCCGTTATCTTGACATGATGGCAGAAATCAGTATAATGAAAAAAGACAAAGTTTCGGCCTTGGACGCTTATGGAAAGCTGGCGAAAGCCAATCCTGATAACCAGAAGCTGAAAGATTTTAAAAAGCAAATTGGCGAATTGTAGTCCCGCTAAACGGAATAGAAAATGTTTTTAAACATTTTTATGCTGTGCAAAACAGTATTTTTTTAATCAGACTGGGTATTAACAATTAACATTTAACCCCTAACAATTAACAATTTAAGGAAGGCCGTTGTAGCTTCCGCCTACGTCCCGAGGCTTCGGGACTACGGCGAGACAAGCAGCTGGTTTAAACACTCATTACAAAAAAATTGTAAGAAAAAATAAAAAGATTAATCAGGCCGTTGTAGCTCAGCTGGTAGAGCAACTCCATGGTAAGGAGTAGGTCCGCGGTTCAAATCCGCGCAACGGCTCAGGGAATGACAATTAACAGTTAACTTTTAACAGCTAACATTTTAAAAGTTAAAGGTTAATTGTTAATAGTTAAAAGTTATTACCCGGGTCGGTACCAAAGCGGTCAAATGGGACAGACTGTAAATCTGTTGGCTTACGCCTTCGTAGGTTCGAGTCCTACCCGGCCCACACAAAATAAAAATCATTACTCATTTCGGTGTACCAAAGCGGTCCCCGCCGTTGGACGGGGCAGGGCAAAAGGGGTTCCGCCACGGGCGGGATAAATCTGTTGGCTTACGCCTTCGTCCCGCCGATGGCGGGACCCGGCCCACCTTCGCTAAAGCTATGGTGGACAAGCCCACAAAAAATAAAACGGCATTAGTGTCCGTTTTATTTTTTATTTGATTTTTTCTTGGTTTTGTATTAAAATTTAAGGTAAGAGAATGATTTATTTAAAAAATAAATGAAATTTTTTATTAAGGTCAATAATGTGAGTAGGGAAATAAAGGATTCTGACGCTGATGGCTTGCTTGATGAGGAAGAAAAAAAATTAGGCACTAATCCGAAGAAAAAAGACAGCGACAGTGATGGCTTAAATGATTACGAAGAAGTAAAGGTTTACGGCACGGACCCGAATAATCCGGATACGGATAAAGACGGAGTTTTGGACGGGGAAGAAGTTAAACGTGGGCGCAATCCGCGCGGACCGGGAAAGTTAAAAGACCTGTTTATTCCTTGCGCCGGCAATGATTACAAACCGCAAGCTCTTCATCCGCGGCGGGTGTTTTTTTACGCGGCCAGCGCGGTTTTAATAAAAGTCTTGGTTATTGGTTTTATAATCACTATTCCTATCGGCGCCTGGCTTACGCCCGACGTGTTTTTAGAGCAGGGTAAAAAAATTATTGATTTAACCAATAAAATAAGGCAAAGTTCCGGCGTTCCCTTGCTTACTGAAAATAATTTGCTTACCCGGGCGGCTTACAATAAAGCCGAAGATATGCTTCTTTACCAATATTTTGCTCATGTTGGCCCGGATAAAAAAACAATAAGCGACTGGCTCGCGAGCGTTAATTATAAATACGCCGTAGCCGGAGAAAATTTAGCCATGGGATTTTCCGGAGCCGAAGAAGTGGTAAACGGCTGGGTAAAGAGCCAGACTCATTACGCCAATATTATTGATCCGGATTTTTCTGAAATCGGAGTGGGGGTATCAAGCGGCCTGTATAATAATTATGATACGACTTTAGTCGCCCAGTTTTTCGGTTCAAGCCAGTTGGCGGTTTTTGTGGCTAATACCGAAAAAAATAATTTAACCGAGGTGTTGGCGGAAAACGTCCGCGAGGGAGAGAGTGAGGAAAAGATGGCGGTTAGGGGAGAAAAAGAGGGGGCCGGCCTTCCTTCTTTAGAGCCGCCGGTTTTAATTTATCCGGCTAAAGGATTTTTAACCAGCCAAAGTTTAATAAAAACTAAAATTTTTGCCCCGCAGGCGGAAGAAATAATTATTTTTGATAATGGAGCGGAAATCGCCCGCAGCCAGGAAATTAAGAACGGTTTTATTGAGCTGGAAATAAATTTAACCGAAGGAGAGCATAATTTAGAAATAACGTCTGTTCAAGGAGAAGAAGAGGCAAAATCGGGAAATTATTCTTTAACGGTTGATAAAACGGCTCCGGCGGTTGACGAGGCAAGGACTAAACTTACCGTTATTGAGCCGGCCGGGCAGGAAGAAAAGATTGTCCGGGCCGTAGCTTATTTAAGTTCTGACGCGGTTTCCGCCGAAGTGATTTTTTCTAATTACCGCATAACTTTGACGCCGGCGCCGGAAGAAGAGGGAAAATGGGTCGGGCAGGCGATAATTTTTAATCAGGACGAGGAGCAGATTTTTAATCCCGTGATACTGGCTAATTTGATAGCGCGGGATAAAGCCGGCAATGAAATGACGGTTGACGTGGGCTGGGAAAATATTACGCCGGTTAAGCCCTCGCTTCTTTCCCAGTATTTTTTCTTGAAGGGTGAGCAGCCGAAATACGTAAAAGCGCTTTTTGACGTAAGCTCGGTTTATTATAAAATACTTCTTTCAATAGTTATTATCGCCCTGTTTTTAAATATTTTTATAGAAATAAAAAAGCAGCATCCGAAGATAATCGCCTCAGCCCTGGGCTTGATTTTCCTATTGGTATTTTTGATTATTTTGTAAATTTGGCGGCCGAATTAGGATAAAAGAATAATTTTATGTTTCCGGATCATGGGCGCAAAGCAAACCGTTTTAAAGGATATGATTATTCGCAAGACGGTTTTTATTTTGTAACGATTTGCGTAAATAACAAAGGGGGGAGATTTCAAACCCGTCCGTATTTTGGGGAAATAAAAAGCGGGAAAATGATTTTAAATAATTGCGGTCGGATAGTTGAAAAATGTTGGTTTGATTTATTAAACCATTATGGGAATTGTAAATTAGATGAATTTATTATAATGCCGGATCATTTTCACGGAATAATTATAATCGACAACGCCGGCGTTGACGTCGGCGTCGGCGTAGGGACAGGTTTTAAACCTGTCCGTGGTACCGTCGGCGTCGGCGTAGGGACAGGTTTTAAACCTGTCCCTACAATCGGGACGACGACCACGACGAATTATTCATTATCGGAAATAATCCGCGGTTTTAAAACATTTTCATCAAAAATAATTAATCAAAATAATCCTGGCCTGGCGTTTCGGTGGCAACGTTCATTTTACGACCATATTATTTTCGGCGAACAATCGTTAAGGAAAATACGTGAATATATCAGAAATAATCCTTTGAAGTGGGAAATAGACAGAAATAATTCAGAAGATTTGTTTATGTGAGATAAAAAACAATATTTGATTTAAACAGTTATCGTCATTACCACTTTGACCCCGTAATTTTTTAGTGCTATTATTTATTTATACATTTAGCTTCTTTAAATCGTTTTCCATTCCCGACAAGGAGGGTCCCATGAAAACAAAAAAACAAAGTTTATCGGCCATGTTAAGTAATCTTTTTGGGGCAAGAAAGCCGTTGGCCCAATGGATTTCTACCATATCTGATATGGACGAGCTTTTAACTCTCTGGGGAGAGAGCCGCAGGACCCCTAGAACCAGAGCGGTCGTTGAAGCGAGGATGGCGGAAGTTATCAATGCCTTGCCCATTGACATTGACAACATTGAAAAACTGCCGGCATGGTTTATAACTATTCTCTCGGACGAATTACTCCTTCCCTTGGTGTCGCTCAGAGAGCTTTTTGAGGGAAAGGCCCAAGCGATCTATTTACGGCTTACGGAAGCCAAAAGCGCTCTTGCAAAAGCTTAAAAGATTTTCAGAAAAAATCCCGTAGTTTATAGCCGAAGGCACTCTTCATTCGTGAAGAGCGCCTTTTATATTTTTGGCTTTGACTTCAGGGGCGGAATTTATCATAATAAATTATATTTTTTCCACAATTTATCCACTTTTTTAAAATTGACTTGAATTTTTACTTATGGTTAAATATTTATATACATAATAAAAGACAACTTTATATATAAAATTTTTAAAAATTTCTGGGTCAAGAGGTTTGAGTTTTAGTCTAAATGGAATTTTATGCCTTTTGTTGAAAACATGAGACGTAATTTCGCCAAGGAGGAAAATTTTTTAATTGTAATAATATAACCGCGATTTTTTTTGATTGGCGGTTTTTTTAATAATTTACATATAAAATCAAGGAGGGTAAAAAAATAAAACTAACTAATCAAGATTAAGCTGGCGGGGATAAACCGATTAAAAGAAAGGTCGAAAAAATCGGCTCTCCGCGCTTAATCAACCTAAAAAAGGTAAAAGCCACGTTAAATCGCGGCTAAAGCAAATTTATGAAAAAAATTATTTTTAGTTCGGCTATGATAATCGCGGTCGCGGCTATCGTAGTCACAGCCACTACGGCTTATTTCTCGGACACCGAGACTTCTACCGGCAATACATTTTCAGCTGGTAGCTTAGATCTGCAATTTCAAGTTGGAGGTGCGGCAGCAGAATGGGCAGATGTGGATGGCAATCCGTTATTTGACGGAGTAGCCTTTCCATTAGGCGATTTAAAACCAGGTGATCAAGGTGAAAAAACAGTAAGATTATGGGTTGATGACAATCCTTCTTGTGGGACAGTTTCAGTTGATGTTTATGAAGATATGGACAATGATTGTACAGAGCCGGAGGTAGATGATGATCCGACCTGTTCCAACCCGAATGGTGATGGTGAATTAAACGACGCGGTTAATTGGGCTATTTGGTTAGATCAAGGCGTTAATCCAGGATTTCAGGGACCAGAAGATTTGAGCGAATGTGATAATGATTACATCGCTCAATACGAACCCATGCTAACGTCTGGCACAATTACGGAAGATAAAATGTATGGTTTTGGTGAACTTCCGACAACTGTGGAAACTGCCAATTGCTATGGAATAGCTTATTGCGTTGGAAATTGGGTTGGAGACACTTGCGATGGAACATTAGTAAACAATGCTTCACAAAGTGATTCTTTCAAAGCTGATTTAATCATTAATGCCCTGCAGAAGAGAAACCAATATGATGAAGGCTGCCCAACTGGGGATATGGAAATAGATTAATTTATCCTAAGCATTTAATTCTTGCCGAAGCCGCTAAATAGCGGAAGGCAGGCAAGACGATTATGAAAAAAATTATACTTAGCTTAGGGATAATCTTGGGAGTAGCGGCAGTAGTGGCCATTACCGGTACCTACGCATTTTTGTCTGATACCGAAACCGCGGCCGGCAATACTTTCACGGCCGGGTCAATTGACCTCAAGGTTGACAATGAAAGTTATTATAACGGCGCGGTTTCAGAAGAGACAACTTTCGGCCCGAGCGACCTTGATGACGGAAAATTGCTAATCAATTTTACGGATTTAAAGCCGGATGACGAAGGCGAAGATACTATCTCGCTTCATGTAAACAATAATGACGCCTGGCTTTGCCTTGATATGTCGCTTATGACTGATGACGATATTTCCTCAAACGAGCCGGAGTTAAAAACCGGAGACGCGGTAGAAGATATTAACGATACCTGGGACGGCGAACTCGGAGATTTAGTGCGCATGATTTGGTGGGTGGATGACGGCGATAACGTGCTTGAAGAAGGCGAAGCGCTTTTAAACGACGGCGTAAAGACGGTCAATGAATTCTTCGGTCCGGAAAAAGCTTTTTCCGCGGACTTGGCCGACGCTACGACTAATGTTTGGACCGGAGTTCCCGGCCCGGCGCTTGGCAGCCAGGATTATTATCTGGCCAAGGCCTGGTGCTTTGGCGCGATGGCAGAAGCCCGTATTGCCCAGGACGGCTATGGCAAATTGCCGGGTAGCGTTAACGGACCGCTTGTCCGCGGCGCTGGCATAATTTGCGACGGCAAAACTCTTGGCAACGAGAGCCAGACTGACGGCGTAACCATGAATATCGCTTTCCGGGCCATGCAGGCGCGGCATAATGCCGGCTATACTTGCGGCGAGGAGCAACGTCTGGCAACCATTACCGTGACCAAACAGATAACAAACGATAATGGCGGGAATAATGTTGTTGGTGATTATCAGTTATATATTGATGATGGCTTTAATACAATTCCGGTTACTTCCGGCGTTCCCACGGTTGTGCCTGTGGGCAATTATATTGTGACAGAAACCGGCGTGCAGGGGTATGTTGCCTCTTTTGCCGGCCCTGATTGCGATTTAGTCGGCCAGATTGCTTTAGCGGAAAACGATACTAAAGCTTGCACGATTGTCAATAATGATTTGCCGCCAAATATTACGTTGGTAAAACACGTGATAAATGATAACGGCGGCCAGGCCGGATCAAGCCAAT
>JAQTSG010000025.1 GCA_028711415.1 Patescibacteria group bacterium
TAGGGGGATTTTTCTCCCCCTTGCTAAGGGGGAGGTAGGAGGGGGTGGGATGATTAGAGAAAAAACAAAAAGAAGAACTCAACTCACCTCACCCCAACCCTCTCCTTAGCAAGGAGAGGGGGAATAAAAAGAAAAGAGAGTGGCTAATCCACTCCCTAAAAGCTAAAACCTAAAAGCTATTTTTTCATCTTTTCCCAAATCACCAGGAGCGGCGGGGCGACGAAGATTGAAGAATAAGTGCCGAAGAAAATGCCGATGGCCATGGCTAAAGCGAAAGTGCGGATAGACTCGCCGCCGAAAATTATTATCGCCAGCAGGACAAAAATGGTGGTTAAAGAAGTGTTTAGCGAGCGGACCAGAGTCTGGTTTAAGCTCGTATTAATCGTGCCTTCAAAATCTTCGTTGCTTCTGGGCAGGTTTTCGCGAATGCGGTCAAAGACGACAATCGTATCGTGCACGGAATAGCCGATGACCGTTAAAAGCGCGGCGACAAAAGTAGTATTAATCTCTATGTTATAAAACCGCCCTAAAACCGCGAAGACGCCCATGGTAATAATCGCGTCATGAAACATGGCGAGCAAGGCCGCCGAGCCGTATTTCCAGGAAGCGACCGGTTTTGATACTTTTCTAAAAACGTAAGTGATGTAAAGCAGAATCGCGATTAAGACGAAAAAGATGGCGTAAAACGCTTTCCTTTTTAATTCCGCGCCGATGGACGGCCCGACTGATTCAAAGCGCAATTCCTCAACCCCGCCGGCCACCTCTTTTAATTCAGATAGAACCGCCTGGTGGGTTTCTTCAGACGTTTCCTGAAAACGCAGAATCATATCTTTTTCCCCGACCGGCTGGATTATTAAGCTGTTGCTGTTAAGGTTTAAGCCGGATAAAGCGGTTTGAATATCCGTTGATTGCGGCCGGGAATCTGAAAATTTCACTTCTAATAAGCTCCCGCCGGTAAAATCAATCCCGTATTTAAATCCCCAGGTAAACAAAGCCGCGGTAAAAACCACGAACAAAACTAGGGAAATGGACAGCCAGATTTTTCTTTTTTGAATTATTCTATAATTGGTCATAAAATTAGATTTTTTTGTCGGCCAGGTCTTTAGCCGAAGTTATTAAGCGGGATTTCTTTTCCAGCCAGGCGCCCGGAATTAAGCTTAAAAAATTCCTGGTTATAAAAATCGCGGTGAACATGGAAATAATTACGCCCAAAGCCAGAGTGATGGCAAAACCCTTGATGACGCTGGTCGTGAACTGGATTAAAATAAAGCAGGTTATCAAAGTGTTGAAATTACTGTCGCGGATTGACGGCCAGGCGCGCTTAAAGCCATCGCTGATGGCAATCGCCAATGACTTGCCGTTCCTTATTTCTTCTTTCATCCTGGCAAAAATAAGAATATTGGCGTCAACCGCCATGCCGATAGACACGATAAAGCCCGCGATGCCGGATAAAGATAAAGTTACCGGCCAAAGCTTGAATACGGCTAAAACCAAAATGCTATAAACCGTTAAAGCGAAAACCGCCATTAAGCCCGGCAGCCGATAGAATAAAATCATGAACAAAGCTACTAGAATAAAACTGATCAGGCCGGCGCGCAAACTGGCGGCAACCGAGGCCTGGCCCAAACTCGGGCCGATGGTCTGCTGGCTTACTAAAGTAATCGGCACGGGCAAAGCGCCGGCGTTTAATCTCTGCGCCAGAAGTTTAGCTTCTTTTATGTTAAAATTGCCGGAAACGACCGCCTTGCCGCCGGTAATTTTTTCATTAACGGTCGGGATACTGATTGGGTAACTGTCTAAAAATATGGCAACCGGCTGGCCGACATTGCGGCTCGTAATTTGTTCAAATAAATTTGCTCCTTCGCTGTTAAACTCTAAAGCTACTTCCGGAGAATTGTCGTTAGGATTGAATTCAACCGAAGCCCGTTTTAAATATTTTCCAGTAAGCTCCGTATTCTTCCATTCTTTGTCCGTTCCTAAAATATCCTCAACGCTCATGGTTTTTATTAAAATATGGCTTACCTGGTATTCCTCAACTTTTCTCTCGTCCTGCTTGTAAATCAGGTGGTAGCCGAATTCGGTTTCTATAATATCGGAAATCGTCCCGACTGGCTGGGAAAAAACCGCGTCGGCAAAGGGCTTGACCATCGCTTCCGGCCCGAACCAGCCCAAATCGCCTAAAGTTTCCGCCGCACCCGGTTCCGTGGAATTCGCTTTCACCAAATCGGAAAAATTACGGGGTGTGGCCTTATCCTTTAATCCTTTTATTTTCGCGTAAGCTTCGTCTTTAGTAAGGCCGCTCTCGCAATTCTGGCTACCAGTGAAACAAATCAAAAGATGAGAAGCTTTTACTTCCATTTCGTCAGTATTGCTGAATGGATCCTTTTTTATTCTTTTATCCGCCAGCTTGGCAATTTCATAACCCTGGCTCGCCTTGGTGAAATCCTCGGTTGCCTGCCCGGGTTTTAAAGATTTAACCAAAGCCACAATTTCCGGATTGTCTTTTTCCGTTATCCAGCCCAAATCTCCGCCTTTGTCTTTAGTGCTTTCGTCTTCGCTGTACTGGCGGGCTAGAGCGGTGAAATCCCCGCCGGAAATTATTTTGCCTAAAACTTCCTGGGCTTTAGTTTCCGCCGCCTTGTTAAAATCATCCATTTGCTTCTGCTGCTGGGCATTTAGCTGACCGCCACCCTCGGCTTTTTCTTTAAATTCCAAAAGCGGAGTTTCGCCGATCATTTTTATGGCTTCGTCCACGTTCTTAACTCCGGCCAGTTCCACAATCAAACGGTAATCGCCCATGGTCGTTTTATTAACCTGGACAATTGGTTCGGCCACGCCGAAAACATTAACCCGGCGCTCAATTACGTCCCGGGCGCCTTCGGCCGCGCTGTTCCTGTCCGCGGCCGGGATGGCGGAAACGTCAGCCGTATAAACGAGGTGGGTTCCGCCGACTAAATCCAGGCCCAGCCGGAAAGGAACTTCTTTTGTCTTAGGCAAAACGACGACGTCGTTGGTTTTCCAGGCCAGCCACCCGACTCCTTTATTATAGTAATTGCCGGCGTCAATCAAGCCGCCGACAATAGTTAAAACGATTATAAAAATGAAAATTTGCCAAAGTCTGCCCTTTGGCGTCGGATGAAGAATTTTTTGGATTATGTTATCTGACATAAACGAGTTGAAAAGTTAAAAAGTTATAAAGTTAAAAGTTATCAAAATCATCAGACATTTCCTTTTATATACCGGCTTTATAACTTTATGAACTTTATAACTTCTTCCATCTTAAAATAAATCAAAATAAAAAGCAAGAGGTAACAAGATATTGATAAATCGGGCCAAATGCCTTATCCTAATAGTATTCATAACCCCCGGATTCATAATTCATTATTCATAATTCGTAATTCACATAAAATGAGGTTTCAATTTGTCTCACAATTCAAGCCCGCGGGCGACCAGCCGGAAGCGATTGCTAAACTGGTGGCTGGGTTAAAAAAGGGCTTTCGACACCAGACCTTGCTGGGCTTAACCGGGTCGGGCAAGACTTTTACTATGGCGAAAATCATAGAAACCGCGCAAAGGCCGACTTTGGTAATTTCCCATAACAAAACTCTGGCCGCCCAGCTCTACGGCGAGTTCCGACAATTTTTTCCGGATAACGCCGTCCACTATTTTGTTTCTTATTACGATTACTACCAGCCCGAGGCCTATATCCCCCAGACTGATACCTATATTGAAAAGGAAACTTCCATTAACGAAGAAATTGACCGTTTGCGCCACGCCGCCACCCAGTCGCTTATTAATAGGAAAGACGTTTTAATCGTGGCCAGCGTCTCCTGCATTTACGGCCTGGGCGAAAGAGCTGACTATGAAGCGATGAGCGTAAAATTTGCGGTCGGGCAGAAAATTAAAAGAAATGAATTGTTGCGCCAGCTCGTGAAAATCCAATACGAAAGAGATGATAAAAATTTTTACCGCGGCCAGTTTAGGGTTAAGGGAGAAATGGTTGACATCCATTTAGCCACGGGCGAAGCCATTGTCCGGATTGTAATGTTTGGCGATATAATAGATAAAATCCAGATATTTAATATTAAGCCCGGACAAAACTCCCCTCTCCTAATTAGGAGAGGGGGCGGGGGTGAGGTGAGCGGGGATGAAGTAAAATCTATTATCATCCTGCCGGCCAAGCATTTTATGACTCCGGAAAATAAAATGGCCGAAGCCCTAAAAAATATCCGGATAGAGCTGGAGGCGAGATTAAAAGAATTAAAAAAAGAAAAAAAAGAAATAGAAGCTTACCGTTTGGACAAAAAAACTAATTATGATTTAGAAATGATTGAGCAGGTCGGCTACTGCAACGGCATTGAAAATTATTCTCGCCATCTTTCGGGCCGTCTGCCTGGTTCGCCTCCGGCCACCTTGCTTGATTTTTTCCCAGACGATTATTTAATGTTTATGGACGAATCGCACGTTACCATTCCCCAAGTCCGCGGCATGTACGCCGGCGACCAGTCGCGCAAGCAAACTTTAATAGATTTCGGTTTTCGCCTGCCTTCGGCGCGCGATAACCGGCCCTTAAATTTTACCGAGTTTAATAAAAGAGTAAACCAGGTTATTTATGTAAGCGCCACGCCGCAAGAATATGAAACTAAAAAATCCGACCAGGTCGTGGAGCAGATTATCCGGCCAACCTACTTGCTTGATCCGGAAATTGAGGTGAAGCCGACAAAAAACCAAATTTCTGATTTAATTGAAGAAATAAAAAAACGCACTGACAAAAACCAGCGCGTCCTGGTTACCACTTTAACCAAGAGAATGGCGGAGGAACTTACTGATTATTTAAAAGAAAAGGGCATAAAAGTCCAGTATCTCCATAGCGAAGTGGAAACTTTGGAAAGGGTTGATATTCTACGCGATTTGCGTTTGGGAAAATATGATGTTTTGGTCGGCATAAATTTACTGCGCGAAGGCCTTGATTTGCCCGAAGTTTCTCTTGTCGCCATCTTAGACGCGGACATAGGCGGCTTCTTGCGTAATGAAACTTCTTTAATCCAGACAGCGGGGAGAGCCGCGCGCCACAGCCAAGGCAAAGTTATAATGTATGGCGATACGATCACTCCGGCCATGCGCTATGCCATTCGGGAAACGGAAAGGCGCCGCAAAAAGCAGATTGCCTATAATAAAGAGCATAATCTCACCCCGCGGACAATAGAAACCGGATTTCACGAAAAAATTATTTAAAAAATAAAAGGGGGCGGATTATTCCGTCCCCTTGTTTTTTAAAGGAGAATGTTTATCTCCTGCGCTAGAATGCCTTTAGCGCCCAGTTTTTGCAGCTGGAAGATCAGATCTACCGCTTCGTCCTTTTTAGCCACAGTTTCTATGGCATAATTGCCATTGGCCAATCGGTTAACGGTCGGAGATTGGATTGCCGGCAAGATAGCGAGAATTTTTTCCTTATCTCGCCGATTAACATCCATTTTTATCAGCCGATAATTCTCGGCCTCAAAACCCCCTTTAAGAAGCCGCCCGAAATATTCAACTTCCGGCGATTGCTCTCTCGCGACGAGCACGGTTGGAGAAACCAGTAATATGTTTAAAATATTCAGGCCGTTATCCGCCAAACTCCGGCCAGACTCAACCACGCCTACGCCATAATTATACCGGTCATAGGCGACTTTGGCCTCGGTGGTGCCATGGGAAAATCTTATTTTGGCTTTTTTAAAAAACCTTTTTGCCAAATTGGGATACTCGGCGGCTACTAAAGTCCACTCTTCGTCAAAAAGCTCCTTTCCTTTCCCGAAAATAACTACCCAGACCGGCCGGCGGGAATTCCGTCCGTAAGGCAGCTCGGCAATTTTAACAACTTTTTCCGCCAACTCCGCTTCCGCGACGCAGTCCCAGCCGCAGATGCCGGCGTCAATAACGCCATCGGCTATCGCTTCCGGTACGTCCTGCGGCCGCATTATTAGCGCCTTTTTAAAAATATCAGCGCCTTTAATGTCCGCGACAAAATTGCGGCCGCTTGCCTTTACGGTTATGCCAACGCGTTCAAGCAGTCCAACCGTCGGCTCAAACAGACTGCCGTTTGGCAAACCGAGTACTAATTTTTTGTCTTGCATCACGCACCATCCTTTCTCAGCTGGACAAAAACCAGCTTCCCATTGGCCCAATCCGTAATCTTGCGATAGAAACAAGACTCACGGAATCCACCGCTTTCGTCTTCAGTATGGCAAGCGCCTATGCCTTCTGGTTTTTCAACTAAGTAGAGCAAACTGTTTTGGTCGCAGTTTACCCTCACTTCTTTAATTTCCAAAAAGCATCCCGACGTTTCACCCTTCACCCAAAGTTCACCATACTCGCCTCGCGAAGTAGACCAAAAAACTGCCACCCCTTTCTTGAGCGTCTCCCGCAGGGCTTGCTCGTTGGCATAGGCCAAAAGCAAAACCTCCCCTGTTTGCCAATCTTGGACAACCACGGGAATTACCTTCGGGCATTTGTTCGCCACTCGACGCAATTTGCCAAAATCAAGATTTAGTTTTTTGCCTTCCTCCAGCTCTTTCGTTCTCATAATCCGTCCCCTTTTATTTTAAAAGATCAAAAAACCCTTCTTGTCTTTCAAGAAGGGCAGAGGCCTAATTTATTTTATTAAACAAAATTAAAAATCAGCTCTTCTTGAAAATTGAAGAAGAGTTATAATGAGAATTTAATCTGTTTAAAATCAGCCTATAACCGCCGGCGCCGTTATTAAGCCACGAAGCCACTCTCGCCACCGTCGTTGTGCTGGCCTTTAATTTTTTCGCGATTTTGCGGTAAGGCATGCCCTGGTCAACCAGCCGAGCAATAGCAAAGCGTTCGCTCATGGCTTTTATTTCCTCAATCGTACAAAGGTCGCGAAAAAACGCTTCCGCCTCTTTCGCGGTTTTTAAGCTAAGGATAGCTTTAAATAGGTTATCGGTTCGGCTGTTAAATTTGAATTTTTCCATAGATTTTGTATTACTGTATTAACACAATAGCACATCTAAAAAATTTGTCAAATTTTTAATATACCCCCTTGCTTGCCCGCCAAAGCATTCTTGTCCTCCGACTCGGCCTTCGTAGCCGAAGCTACTTCGGCGAAGGAGGCAACTTCAGTAAAGGAGGAAGCGTCGGCGGGATAAGGGGAGGTAAGAGGGATTAAAAAAATCTTGCTTTTTTTCTTAATTTCCGGTGATAAGAAATCGCAAACCGGTGCGCTTCGTCCCGCACCCGCTTTATAATATGCAAAGCTGGTGAAGCTAAAGGCAGTTCCAATGGCCAATTTTGCCCGGCAAAAAATATTTTGTCCAACGCTTGAGCGGAACGCAGGCCATCTCCCTTGGAAACTGCCAGCGCGGAAATATTCAGCCCAAATTTTTTCAAAATTCTTAAGGCCACGTTTAGCTGGGCTTTTCCTCCGTCCATAATAACTAAATCCGGCAGCGGCCATTCACCCCCTTTAATAAAGGGGGTTGGGGGGATTACATTGAGAGATTTGCCCCCTTTAGTAAAGGGGGGTTGGGGGATTTTGCCCCCCTTGATAAAGGGGGTAGAGGGGGTTGGCTCCCCTCTCCTGTCTAGGAGAGGGGCGGGGGGTGAGGTATGTTTAAACCTTCTCTCCAGCACTTCTTTTAACATTCCAATATCATTAGCCAGGTCCGGGTTAATTCTTATTTTAAATTTCCGGTACTGCCCCTTATCCGGTTCGCCTCCGGAAAATACCACCATTGAGCCAAGCGCTTCTCTGCCAAAGATATTGGAAATATCATATACCTCAATACGCTCCGGAACTTTAGGCAATTCTAAAACCTTCGCCAGTTCTATAACATCAGCCGCGTATTTTTCTCCCAAAGAAATAATATTAGCCCCCGCTAACACCTTTTTAATATTAATTAATTGATATTTTAAAAAGTCTACTCTCTCTCTTAATTCATCCCTCTCCTCATTGCTAATATTCCTTTTTTTTATTTTCCTTTCGTAATTTAAAATTGAAAATTGAAAATTTAAAATTATTTTGCTTCTTCTTCCCTCCAAAAATAGGATAATTTGTCTAATAATATCTTTATAATCTTTTTTAGCAATCCGGCTTTCGCACACTCCCGGGCATTTCCCAATCCGGAAATAAAGGCAGGTTTTCTTCGGCAGCCAGCTACAGGATCGGAAAGGCCAGATTTTTCTAATAATTTTCAAGGTCTCTCGCACGGCTTGGGAGCTGGTAAAAGGACCAAAATACCGGCCGGACTTTTCCAGTTTGCGCGTCGCGAAAACTCTGGGCCACTCTTCTTCCGTGGAAATTTTTATATAGGTAAATCTCTTATCATCCCGCAAAACCACATTGAATTTCGGCTGGTGCTTTTTAATCAAATTGGCTTCCAGGAGCAAGGCCTCAATCTCGCTTTCGGTAATAACCCACTTTATTTTTTCCACCTCAAGTATCATCACCTCTTTAGCCGGAGTTAAACTAGCGCTTTTTTGCCAATACGATAAAACGCGGCTTTTTAAATTAGCCGCTTTGCCAATATAAATAATCTTTCCGCTTTTATCAAAAAATTGATAGCAGCCGGGCGAGGCGGGGATATTTAACTTTTTTATATTTCCCAAATTCATGTTATAAAATTTCTAATTGTCTAGGAATTGAAGTAAAAAGTTATAAAGTTCATAAAGTTATAAAGTCGCAGAAACCGCCTTGTGTTCCAAAAACTTTATAAACTTTACAACTTTACAAACTTTCAACTAATATCTAACCCATTATTTGACATCCAAAAAATCGGAAATTAGGAATTTATTAATTCTACCACTTCTGTCAATAAAAAACAACCCGAAATTTCAGGGATTGCTTTTTTGTTTTTTTGTTTTCTTGCTTTTTTGTTAGACGCTGATCGCCTGCACCGGGCAGCTGGCCGCCGCGTTTTTGGCGCAGTCAATATTCTCCTCGCCTATCACTTCAGACTTGCCGGCGTCATTCATCTTAAAAACGTCAGGGCAAAGCGAAACGCAGGCTCCGCAGCCGATACAAAGCTCTTGGTTGACTTTGATGGACATAAAAATAAATTTAAAATGCAAAAATCAAAATGTAAAATTATTGTAAAATTAATTCGTCCCGCCCGCTGGCGGGACTTATTAATTTTTATTTTTTATTTTTAAATTTTTATTTTATTGCCTTCTCTATCTCCCTGACCAACCTCGCCGGCGTTATGCTTGATTTAAGAAGATAGCTGGCCGCCCCCAACTTTTTGGCTTTTTCCACGTCCTTGTCCTGGGCGCTATTAGACAGGACTATAACCGGAGTATTCTTAGTTCTCTCATCACCCTTTAATTCAACAATCGCTTTATAGCCGTTCATGGCCGGCATCATCATATCCACGATAATCACGTCAAACTTTTTTTCTTTGGCCCGCTTTATCCCCCAGGCCCCGTTTTTCGCTATTTCCACGCTAAAGCCGTCCTTAGTTAAACGAAGGTTGTACATCTCTATAATGGCCTCTTCATCCTCAATTAATAAAACTGACAGTCCGGCCGGCATCGATTGGTTACCACCTTCAACTTTTCCCGACTTTTCTTTTTTGGGCAAAGCGGCCATCGTCTGCTTTTTTGCGCCAACCGTTTGCTCGCCAAAAATTTTTTTCACGTTTTCCGCCAGCTGGCTGGGAGTTAAATTAGCTTTTACCATATACCCGTCGGCTCCGTCTTCAAGCCCTTTCTTTATTTCCCCGCTTTGGCCTAAATTGGAAAGAATGTAAATTTTTCCTTTTTTCGTCTCCTCGGCCGCCCTTAATTTTTCAAGAACTTCATAGCCGTTCATCCCGGGTAAAACCAAATCCAATAGAATTAAGTCTGGCTTTTTCTTTTTCGCCAGGTCAATTCCCTCCGTCCCGTCACTGGCCGCCAGAACTTCATAACCCTCCTGCTCAAATTTCATTTTATACATCTCGGACAGCGCTTCTTCGTCCTCAATGATAAGAATCTTCTTGGAAACAGACATATAATTTTATATACCCCTCCCGTCATTCCCGCGAAAGCGGGAATCCAGGAGGAAGCCGTACAAACTATAAATCATCAAACAAATCACGCCAAGTGGGATTTTCCTTTTCTATTAATTCTATTTTCCATTTTCGGTTCAATTTCTTTAATTGTTTTTCTCTGGCAATGGCTTCACCGATATAAGCAAATATTTCGTAGTAGACTGGTTTGTTTACATTATACTTAGCGGTAAAACTATTTTTATTTTCTTTAATTTTGTGCTGGAAACTACGGTTTAATAAATTATTGGTTACGCCAATATATAGTGTCCCATTTCTTTTACTGGCTAAAATGTAGACGTAATAATTTCTTTCCTCCTTCACCCCATTAGAAATATTACAATTTTTTCTTTTATAATAATAATTTTTAGGCAAATTTCTAACGGGGTTCATATTATATTCATGTCCTCGCCGCTTAATTCTGGATTCCCGCTTTCGCGGGAATGACAATAAAAAAATCACTTTATAGGCAACTCAAAATAAAACTTGCTTCCTTTCCCCTTGCCCTTGCTTTCCGCCCAGATTTTTCCCCCATGGGCCATAACCATTTTTTTAGCCACGTAAAGCCCCAGGCCTGTTCCTTCCGTGTGGGTTGTGGAAGTCCCTTCGCCGCGGGAAAACTTTTTAAATAAGTTCGGCAGATCACCTTTATCAATTCCCATGCCGCTGTCCGACACGCAAAACTGGATATTTTCTTTCGCCTTTTTTAAGCTTACGGTTATGCTGCCCTTTTTCGTATATTTAACGGCGTTATCCACTAAATTCATAACCACTTGCCGTATTTTTTCCCCGTCAATTTTTATCTTCGGTAACGGCTTATCCGGCTTCTTGTAATCAAGGCGCAGTCCCTTTTTCTTTACCGGATCGGCCAGCTCCTCAACCACGCTGTCCACTATTGCCTCTAGACTCAAAATCCCGTAATTAAACTGCAAACGGCCTGACTCAATACGGGAAATGTTTAATAAATTTTCCACCAGCTGAATTAAGCGCTCCCCGGATTCGTAAACCTTTTCTAAAGAATCTCTTCCGGTCGCGGTTAATTCCCCGAAGTTTCCTTCCAGCATCATGGAAATATAGCCCTTAATAACGGTTAAGGGCGTGCGCAACTGGTGCGAAGCGATAGAAATAAAATCGCTCTTGGCTTCGTCTAATTTCTTTAATTCTTCATTGGCTAATTTTAAATCCTCGGTCGCTTTCGCCACTTCTTTTTTTAATTTAACCGTGAAATTCAAAGTCTCTTCGTAAAGCAAAGCGTTTTCAATGGCAATGGCGGCCTGGGCGGAAACAACTTTTAAAACCTTCAAGTCCTCATTATTATACATATCCCCGGACTCTTTAGTTCCTAAAGCCATCAGGCCGATAGTTTTATCTTTGACATTTAACGGCACCAAAATATCAACCTTTAAACTTTCCAATAAATCAACCGTCTCTTTGGTTTTCTGGTTATAAAAAGAATGCTTTATTTCCTCTACCACAATCGCCTCGCTCCGGCCGATAAACATCTTATGCAGTTCCTCGTTTTCTAAAAATTTTTTCTGCCCGCTTAAAATAAAGCCCTTATTATACTGCGGCAAGTAGCAATTTTCTTTTTCATTATAGCCCAAAATCCCAAAGGCCTTAAAATGCAAAGCCTTATTTAAAGATTCATAAATAAAATCGTAAATTCTTTTCGCTTCAAGAGAGGTCCTTAATTTATCGCTAATATCGGCAATCACTTCGCGGCTATCATAAAGAGAAGAGAAAAAATACTTATTGCCCAAACGGTAAAAATAATCTCTGATGGGAGGGAAAATTAAGATGGCTAAAATTAGAATAGCGAAATCCGCCCAAAAAGTAACATCAACAAAGTATATGATTAAAATATATTCTATAGCTGTCGCTAAAATTATTATGGAAGAAAGGGAAACAAGATAAACCGAATATCTTCTCATCACCAGCTTTATGTCCATAAGACGGTGAACCACGATGGCATAAGCCAAAATAATAGTAAAAATTACTCCGGAAATATAAGCGAAAGGATAAATACCTATGCCATAAGCAGGAAGATAGGCTATTGGGCCTATACCAAACAAAAAGAGAAAGCCGACAAATACATATTTCGCCTGCTGTTTTAAAAACGCCGATTGCAGACCTTTATAAAATTTAAAAGTTTTAACAAACCAAATAATTACATACCCGACAAAATATATTAAAAAAATATGATGGAAAATCTGCGCCTTAGTGTGAACGCCCCATTGATAAGAAAAAATATCATTAACAAAATACTGGGTACGGCTTAATATTAAAAAAGCAAAAGATAAAAAATAACCAAGATAAAGCAAAAAATCAGGTTTCTTTTTAATAAAGGCCAAACCAAAATGGTACATAAAAACGGGTATAAAGACTACGCCGATATAAACAAACCTGTCCCAAAAAATAGCCGCTTCTCTATCTTCTCGGCTTATGAACATCATAAAAGTGCCGAAAAGCCAAACCGTAATGGCTAAAGAATGAAGAAAAAAAGTAAAATTAACTCTAGACTTTCTGTTCTTAGAAAAAACAAGCAGGCCTAAAATAAAAACAAAAATCGCGCTAATTAAAGGTAAAATATCAGTAAAGGTAAAATCCATAAAATTTGTGTCTATATTCTTATTACTTGTTTATATTATACCTTATTTTAAAAATAAAAAAAACCGGCTTCCTGGTTATACGCGCATTATTTATGCGCGTATACCAAAAAACCGGCTTGACAGAAGAGGTTTGGTTTAAGCCTCTGCTAACTCGAGAGTTCTCCTTGGTCTGGAGACTGTTTCCTCGGTTACCACACCAGGCAACGGAGGTAAAGAAAATCCCATCTCCGAGGCTAACTGCCAAACAACCCATATTCTACCGATATCAACCTGCCCTAATTCGTCCTCTGTCCAACCCATTTGGGCGTGTACTGCAAGGGCGGCATGGCAAGCATAGGTGATCCCGGGTTTGAGGCGCATGGTGAAGGTAAGACTGGTGATAGCTGGATTATAGGCTAACAAACCACCTTCTACCAAATAAATATCCGGCCTAGTTCTCAAGTCTTTCGGAGACAAAGGGTTGGGGACAGCGAAATTAATAACCTTGGCTTCGAAAGGAATAGATCCAAGCAAATTTTTTCCCGCTGGGGTTATCTTGCCTGTAATCCACAGTCTGCAGTCCCTTCCCGCTTCTAAATCAGTTACCCTTTCCATGTTCATCCCGCATATCCCGGCTTCAGCGACAATTCTGTCAAATCTTGCTTTGCTGTGGGTAAACATTTTTACCCTAATTCCCTCCCCAGCCAAAACAAGAGCAATAGCTCTGCCGATTTTCGAGGTAGCCCCGGTAAGAAAAATCGGGCCAGTAATATTAAACTCTGCCCGCAGGGATTCAACCTGCTTAATTACCGCCGCTGCCGTAAGCGTATCGCCATGTATCAAGGGAATCTTCAGGCTATCGCCTAAACGCTTCCTTATCCATTCGCCTCCCCTTGTCACAGTCTCGTCTTTCAATAAAGCACCAAGACCGATGACGCTGGCGCCGTTTTTTTGAGCAGCCATAACAGCCGTCAAAATTCTTTCTTTTATCTTATCAAGACTGGTGACGCCCCTCCCCGCCAGGAAAAAATGCCAGCCGAAGTTGCGCACAAGATAAGTTTCTCCTTCCACTCCATTAAAACGGAAAGAATCAACTATATCATACGCCTTCCTGCCGACAAGATAAACGAAAGACATAAACATGTAGACGGGCCACAACCAAATCCAACGCCATCTGTGATCAGCGTTGCGATGGAGGTCTGGAATCCACCACAGCAACCAGTTCCAGGATTCCACCCAATGAGCTAGAAAAACAAATTTTTTCTTTTCCATCTCTTCACCTACTTTCGGAAATATTGTTTTTTTATCATTTCTGCTATTATTTTTATCCAAATTTATCGTTTCTGTTTTCAAAGAACAGCGTCCCGCGCTTTTTAACGTCTAAAAGGCGCGGAAGTTTGTTTTAATATTTTAATTTATTTTATATCTATTAATTCGGATATCTTATTTACCTGTCCCGCTCTAGCGGGATAACATTTATAGTCTTAAAAAGTGTTATTCAGAATAACACTTTTATACTACCACCTATTAAGTTGCCTGTCAAGTCTATTAAATTGTTGAGCCAAATGCTACATTCTATTTTAATATTTTTAACTTTTTAACACCCATCGTCTCGCCCCGCGAAGTCCCGCTCCTCGCCCAGCTTCTCGCGAGAGGCTGGGCTCGCAAGGGGCGGGACGAAGTGGGGTCAAGCTCACCCCCTTGCTTGCCCGCCAGAGCTTCCTTGTCCTCCGACTCGGCCTTCGTAGCCGAAGCTACTTCGGCGAAGGAGGCAACTTTAGTGAAGGAGGAAGCGACGGCGGGATAAAGGGGATTAGGGGTTAAGGAAAACCCGGCTGGACTTCCTGCTATATTAAATATAAAATATAAGTATATTAGGACTCTTTGGTCTCGCGGGGGTATAACCGCGATGTTCCGCGCCAATTTTTTTAAAGCGAATAAAAATTGGCGAAAAGGCGAAAAATTGTTGCCAAGGCGTTATTTTATAACAGATACATGAATTACATAATTATTAAGTGTTAGCCATTAAAATTATATGCGTAAAAAAACAATATTGCGATTTATCTGCGTTCTCGGTTTATGCGCTATTGCGATTATCTGCCCGGCGACAACAAGAATATTTTTAACTCATGCCGCGACTGAGCCAATTTTAAAATTCGTTTCTCCTTTGGAAAAAGTTTTTAAAGACAAAGCCGTTTCCGGACCAAGCTCGGTTTCAATCAAAGCGGCTAAAAATGAATATGAAAGCTTCCAAGCTGTTTTAACCGCCGGAACAAGCGCCGTTACAATTACGAATGCTTCGATGAGTAATTTGACCGGACCGAACGGATCTTCAATTTCCAGTTCAAATGCGGAGCTGTTTAATATTGAATATGTCGCCATTAACAATCTTTCCGGCGCAGGCACGGCTACATGGAATAATCATGAGCAAGGCTGGTTGGGGCCAAATAGACGTTTAGCTTCTGACGGCAAGACTCAACAATTTGATTATTCTAGCTGGAGCACCGGGAGCTACCCCGACCCCCTGGTTCCCTTTATTGATCCGGTATCTAGGGAATCTGTAACTCAATCGTGGAGCCAATCAAGAGGAGGAAATAAGTGGGCGTTGCCGATCAGCGTCCCGGCCGGGCAAAACCGGGGTATTTTTGTCGATATTTTTGTGCCCAAATCTTCTCCGGCCGGCAATTATACCGGGACATTCACGGTTAATTACAATTCTGACGGAATTGCGAAGACTTTAACTATGCCGGTAAATCTAAAGGTCTGGAACATTACTCTTCCCGATGAGCCGACATTAAAGCAATTTTGGTCGGCAAGACTTTTATATATTACGGGCTATTACGGCGTATCACTAGCAAGCGCCGAATATGACAGAATCGAAGAGCGCCATGCTGATTTAATGAAAAAACACAGAATGACCGTTCCCATGCCTTATAAATTAACCCCCCAAGCCGACAGCAATGGCACTTTGTATTTTGACGACGAAAATTCCAGCGACAATTACAGCAACACCGAACCCGCTCTTATGAAAGCGTGGCTGGATAAATATGATCCAAACACGGTTTTTGCCTGGCGAATGTCCAGCCCCCCAAGCGATTACGCTTTTCAAACTTATCTTTCAAATTTAAAAAAATGGTATACCGATAACGGAATGTCTAAATATCTGGATAGATTATATTATTATCTTTATGACGAACCCAACTCTTCTGCCGCATATGATTATATTGCGAAATATGGCAAGCTCATTCCGGCGGATATAAAAGCTTTGGTTGCTGAACAAATATATCCGCAAGGCCCTTGGGCAGACATAAATTCTGCCGTTGATACATGGGTCCCTCTTTGGACATATATTGATGAAGATTATGTTAAACTAGCCCAGCAACAAGGCAAAGAAGTTTGGTCGTATATTTGCTGCAGCCAATTGGTTTGTTCTTATCATCCTGATTATGGCGCTTTAGGAACGAGTGTTCGGTCTCCCTGGTGGCACATTGACCGTCCAACCAATCACTATCGCTTTCCCGCTTGGATAACTTACCGCTACAATTTATCCGGATTTCTCTATTGGCAGGTTATGCATAGCAATCAAATTAATCCGTGGAACAACGTTTGGGACGCAGATAATCTCGGCAATGGCGAAGGTATGTTGGTTTATCCCGGAATTAACGCCGGATTTAACGCTCCCATCGCTTCTTTGCGCATGAAAGCCTTCCGCGACAGCGCCGAAGATTATGAGTATATGAAACTTTTAGAAGCAAAAAGCGGCCGCAACGCGGTATTGGCTTATACCAATCAAGTAGTGCCGGAATGGTGGAAATATAATCCTTCCTATCAAACCATGGAATCTACCCGAGATTTAATCGGGCAAGCCCTGGATGGAGGCGTTGAAGTCCCCACACTCTCCGTCTCCCTTTCCGCCTCTCCAAATTCCGGAACCGCTCCTGTTTCCGGGGTTGACCTCGCGGCAACAGTTTCCGGAACCGCGACCGGAAATATTAACTATACTTTCTATTGCAATCG
>JAQTSG010000061.1 GCA_028711415.1 Patescibacteria group bacterium
AACACCTTACGGCCATTTGGAAGCCGATAGGGAGGCCCTTAACGAAATATCAGGGGATGAATTAAGGGTTGAGGGGGAAGCGATAAAAAACGAACATGCAATCACGAGCGAGGTGGCTTTCATAAAGAAAACATTTCCGCAGGCGAAATTTCTGCCCATAATCTTAAAGCCGGGCGTAAGCCCTGAACAGGCAAGGGAGTTGGCGAAAAAACTGTTTGAGCTCGGTAAAAATGAGAAAATATTAGTCCTGGCGAGCGTGGACTTTTCCCATTATAAGGATTCCCAGACTGCCCGAGAAAACGATCAGGAAAGCATTGCCGCAATTAGAACATCAGCTTTGGACAAAATTTACGGGCTGGATATAGATTCTCCGGCTGCGATTTATACATTACTCAAATACAGCCAGCTAAACCAGGTTGGTTTTGAGCTATTAAATAATTCAAATTCAGCCCTATTGGCGGATAAGCCGGATTTAGAAAGCACGACAAGCTATGTGACCGGATATTTTGTAAAATAGAAGGTTTAGCGGAAATGTTTTTCTCTAAAAATTAGTATAAAGCGTTCTTGTTTTACAGTTTATTTTTATTGCCTATTCTCTTGCTAATCTTAGAAAAATCAGGTAAGATAAGAGTGTAATTTAAATATAAAAAATAAAATATAAAAAATGCGATTTATAGCTAAAATTAGTTTTTTTAGTTAGTCTTAGGTAATTTTTTGTCTTTTATTTTTAATCTTTAATTTTTATATGTTGAGGACTCATACTTGCGGAGAGTTAACTAAAAAAGACAAAGGCCAGGACGTGGTTTTATGCGGCTGGGTGCACAGGCACCGCAACCACGGCGGCCTTATTTTTATTGATTTGCGCGACCGCTATGGCTTGACGCAGATTAATTTTAACCCAGAAAGAAACCAGAAAATTTGGGATGAAGCTTATAAATTGCGGGGAGAATGGGTGATAAGAGTGAAAGGAAAAGTAGTAGAGCGGCCGAAAGACGTAATAAATAAAAAACTGGCAACCGGAGAAATTGAAGTGGAAGCTGGAGATTTAAAAGTTCTAAGCCAGTCCAAAACTCCGCCGTTTGAAATTGATGAAGAAAAAGCCAGAGGGGCGAACGAGGCCTTGCGTCTTGAATACCGGTTTCTAGATTTGCGCCGGCCGGAACTGCAGAAAATAATTAAAACCCGCGATGAAATAATAAGATATATCCGGGAATATTTTCATAAGCGCGATTTTATAGAAGTGCAGACGCCG
Source organism: Patescibacteria group bacterium (assembly GCA_028711415.1). Classification (GTDB taxonomy): domain Bacteria; phylum Patescibacteriota; class Patescibacteriia; order Patescibacteriales; family JAQTRU01; genus JAQTRU01. The sequence continues at coordinate 1,253 of JAQTSG010000061.1, forward strand.
ATTCTGGCTAATTCTTCGCCGGAAGGGGCGCGGGATTATTTAGTGCCATCGCGGCTTTATCCGGGGAAATTTTACGCCTTGCCGCAGGCGCCGCAGCAATTTAAGCAATTATTGATGGTTGCGGGCGTTGATAAGTATTTTCAGATCGCGCCCTGCTTCCGGGACGAGGACACTAGAGCCGACCGGCATCCGGGAGATTTTTACCAGATTGACATGGAAATGAGTTTTGTTGAGCAGGAAGATATCTGGCAAACGGTTGAGCCGCTGATGGTAGAATTATCGGAAAAATTCGGCCAGAAAAAGATTTTAGTTAAGCCATTCCCGCGTTTAACTTATAAAGAAGCGATAAGCAAATACGGTTCGGACAAGCCGGACTTAAGGTTTGGGATGGAAATTAGAGAGATTACGGATTTAGTAAAAGGCGGCGGATTCAGCGTTTTTTCCGAAGCCATAAAAAGAGGCGGAACGGTTCAGGCCTTAAAAGTTGACGGCGGGGCTAGGTTTACCCGCAAAGAAATTGACGAATTAACCGAGGTGGCTAAAACTAAGGGCGCCAAAGGATTAGCTTATTTAGTTGTTAAAGAAAAAGGCGAACTGCATTCCCCGATAGTAAAATTTTTAGGCGATAAGCTGGCGCAAGAGATAGTGAAAAAAGTGGGAGCCGGGAATGGCGATATAATATTTTTCTCGGCTGACAGCTGGCGGCCGGCTTGCCAGGTTTTAGGGGCGGTTCGCGGCGAATGCGGGACGAAATTAGGTTTGAAAGATAATGAGAAAGTTGCCTGGGCTTGGATTTATGATTTTCCCATGTATGATTATTCGGAGTTGGAAGAAGGGAAAATTGATTTTTCCCACAATCCTTTTTCCATGCCCCAGGGAGGGATGAAAGCCCTGGAAACTAAGAAACCCTTAGAAATTTTAGCTTACCAGTATGATTTAGTCTGCAACGGCTACGAAATATCATCCGGCGCTATCAGGAACCACGAGCCGGAAATTATGTATAAGGCCTTTGCCCTTGCCGGTTACTCTAAGAAAGAAGTGGATAAAAAGTTCGGGCATATGATAAAAGCTTTTAGCTACGGCGCTCCGCCCCATGGCGGATTCGCTCCGGGTTTGGACCGGCTTTTGATGATTTTACTTGATTGCGAGTCAATCCGCGATATTTACGCTTTTCCCAAAGACGGGGGAGCGCGGGACGTGATGATGGGAGCCCCGAGCGAAGTGAGCGAGAAGCAGTTAAAAGATTTAGGGATTAAAATCGCATAACATATCAATTTTCAATTATCAATTTACAATTTTCAATGAATTTTCAATGACTGAATTTTCAAATGATAAAAAATAATTTGTGGATTGAAAATAGCAAACATGCAAAAAGTTTTGATAAAACAAATTTATAAGGAACCGGAGAAATTTTTGTCCGGGCATCTTTCGGTCAAGGCGGAAAAAATTTCCGTTTCCGGCTGGGTAAGGACGGCCCGTTCCTCGGCTAATATCGGTTTTATTGAGTTAAATGACGGAACTTTTTTAAAGAATCTGCAGATTGTTTTTGAAAATAAATTAGGCAATTTTGAGGACCTGACGAAGTTGGTGATCGGCTCGGCCATTACGGCCGAAGGCGAGCTGATAAAATCGCCGGCCGCCGGCCAGCCCTTTGAGTTAAGAGCGGATAAAATTGAAATTATCAGTCTGACCGCCGCCGGTTATCCTTTGCAGAAAAAGCACCATTCTTTCGAATTTTTGCGCACGGTTGCCCATCTGCGGCCAAGGACCAATACTTTTTCCGCGGTTTTCCGCCTGCGTTCGGTTTTAGCTTTCGCTCTCCATAAATTTTTTCAGGAAAGGGGATTTATTTATCTCCATTCCCCGATTATTACCTCAAGCGACTGCGAGGGAGCCGGAGAGATGTTTTCCGTAACCACGCTTGATCTTAATAAGCCGCCTAAGGATGAAAAAGGTAAAATTAATTATGGAGAAGATTTTTTTGGCAAAAAAACCAACCTGACGGTAAGCGGTCAGTTAAACGGCGAGGCCTTTGCTTTAGCTTTCCGAAAAATTTATACTTTTGGCCCGACTTTCCGGGCGGAAAATTCCAATACGGCCCGGCACGCGGCCGAGTTCTGGATGATAGAGCCGGAAATCGCTTTCGCGGATTTAAGGGATAATATGGACCTGGCGGAAGAGATGGTAAAATATCTGATAAATTATATCCGGCAGAACTGCCCGGCCGAGATGGAATTTTTTTCTAAATTTATTGATAAAGACTTAGACCAGCGCCTGGATAATGTCGCGAAATCCAGTTTCGGACGTTTAACTTATACGAAGGCAATTGAGATTTTAAAAAATTCAAAGGAAAAATTTAAGTATCCGGTGAAATGGGGGATTGACCTGCAGACCGAACATGAGCGCTATCTTACGGAGAAAGAATTCAACAAGCCGGTTTTCGTTACGGATTATCCGGCAAAAATCAAGGCCTTTTATATGCGTTCAAATGACGACGGCAAAACGGTAGCGGCGATGGATTTACTGGTGCCGGGCGTGGGAGAAATTATCGGCGGCAGCCAGAGGGAAGAACGTTTAGATGTCTTAGAAAAAAGAATAGAAGATTTTTGTCTAAACAGGGAAGACTATGAATGGTATCTGGATTTAAGAAGATTCGGCGGAGTTAAGC
>JAQTSG010000026.1 GCA_028711415.1 Patescibacteria group bacterium
TAACATCGCTTCCATTGACGCTTTGCATCCGAGCCAGCCGGGCCTAGCTTCCTACGACGCTTCTAAGCACGGGGTCTGGGGCTTTACCAAAAATTTTGCTTTGGAAACGGCGAAAAAGGGAGTTCGGATTAACGCGATTGCTCCGGGCGGAATTAGCACCGAGGGCGTAAAGAAAATGAATGAAGGCGGAGTTGGCGCTAATCAGGAAGAGTTTATAAAACAATTCACGCAGAGGATTCCTTTGGGTCGGTTTGGCGAGCCGGATGAAATCGCCTTAGCCGTTTTATTTTTAGCTTCTGACGCTTCCTCCTATATGACCGGAGCGATGATCGTGGTGGACGGCGGTTTTTTACTTACTTAGAAAAGTTTTGACATTTTAAAGAGGAGTGTGATAAAATATTCCCAGATTTAATAATTTAGAAATCAATTTATGGCAAAAGTTTTTAACGATGAAAATTTTCAAAAGGAAGTCCTTGAGGCCTCAAAGGAAAAACCGGTTTTAGTCGATTTTTTCGCGGCCTGGTGCGGGCCCTGTAAAATCCAGGGGCCGATAATTGAGGAAGTAGCCGAGGAGATGGGGGAGAAAGCAATTGTGGGCAAGCTTAATACTGAAGAAGCTCCGGAAACGTCAAACCAGTACGGAGTTATGAGCATTCCGACCTTAATCTTGTTTAAAGGCGGAGAGGTAAAAGAAACTTTAAATGGCTTACAGCCCAAAGAAACTTTGGTGGAAGTTATAAAAAAATATTTGTAAAATTATACAATAAAATAGATAATAAAACCCCGCCCTTCGTGAAGGGCGGGGTTTTATGTTGGATATTTACCTATTAAGAAGTATATTAACTTATGATAGATTAAGTTTCCAACTTGTCCCGCTTCTAAAGCGCGGGGCTTATCTCCTTGGCTGGCTGTCACGTCTTTGTCTGTGGCAGTCGCGGCAGAAAATTGGCCTGTCTCCGTCCGGTTGAAAAGGCAGCTCGGTAATTTCCGCGCCGCAGCCAGAGCAGGTCCAGTTTCCCTGATACATTTGCCGTTGGCCAAAGGAGCTGTTTTGATCGCTCATTTAATGCTTTTTGTCTTACTTAGCTTAAATTTTAAAAATAAGCCGAGTAAAACTTTAATTAATTATGAATAAAGCGTAGCGTATAGTTGCAATTTTGTCAATTGTATAAATAGAAATATGTAAATAAAAAAGGGCACAAGTAAATGCGCCCTTTTGTGTTTGTGACTCTTTATGGCAAAGTTCCGATTATGGCAAAGTTCCGATTTCTGCCGGTGTAAAACCATCTTTCTGGTACTCTGCCTGAAGATCTCTGACTGTTTTTCCCATCCGAAAGGCCAGATCAACTAACCATTGCGGTGCGGAGTTTTTATTATTCCGTCCCCCATCTACAGCTACACCTGCTTCTTCGCCCGCCTTTACATCTGCGGTTGCGGTTACTACACCGGTTTCGCCTGTTTGCTGATCCATGCTTCTTACCCTCCTCGTGGTTAGAGACTTTTGAAAATAGCAAACTACAATTTAAAACCGCTCTTTTTTTGGAGAGCGGCTTTATTTTATATAATTTATTTATCTATTAATTATTAAGCCGCTCTAACAAAAATTTATCCCAAATGTAAGTAAAGCTTACCTTAGAAATTAGGCCTGTCTTTTTTAATGAATTTTGCTGATTTAGCTTCATATATCTATATTTATTCTCTCTATATCAATATGATAGTACAGCTTTGAAAATTTGTCAAATCTACCTCGCCCCGTTAAATAATTACAAAAGTAAATTTAAAGAAATCCTAACTCACCTTGCCTTGTTTATTGCCTGTTTGCGCAGGCAAGGCAACAGCCCTTATTTAAGGGGGTTAATTAAAATGGCTGTAAGCTGCTTAATTAAAGACACAACTACTGGCGGAGACAATAAGCTATAAGCTTCCCGGCCTTGGTCGTCTTTAATTGTCCAGGGCTTTTCTATAGTTTTAACCTCTCCGTTTTTTTCTAATTTATAAACATATTCCGGGGTAATTTCATAATCATCAACCAATTTTTTTACGTCCTTAACCGGGATGGAATTGCGCAAAAGAATTTTTGGAATACCATGTAAGGAAAAAACTTTGTCAATTAATTTATCATCCAGTTCAATTCTGGCTCTGATTGATTCAATGCCTAAGTTGTCGCCTTCTTTAGCGCTCATTCTCGCCCCTTTGCAGGCCGGGTCGTCGCAAATTAAGAAAAATTCTTTTTTGTCTTTATCATAGCCGACTTTTTGCGTGGCCAGAAGTTTTAAATTTCGGGGAGTCTGGCATTTCGGGCAGACGACGCGGTATTTCATCCGTTCGTCAATTACCGCTTCCGGAATGTCTATGGCCGCGAAAATATCCGGGTCCTGCCGATAGTTAATCAGGTCGCGGAAATAAAGGGAATAGGAAACCTGGTCAAGTTCTCTTGGGAAGCCGTCAATAAATAGGGTTTTTTTCGGCATCTTGTCAATTTCTCTTTTAACTAAAGTTAAGATAAATTCCGTGGGCAATAAAGTTTTTGTGTCCCGCGCCAGAAGCGCTTTTAAGGCCTCGTCAACGGAAATATAACCGCGGTAATTTTTAGATAAATAGTCAATTAATTCCTGCCTTTTAGTTTTATCATCCATATCTTTATGCACGCTCCTGACGACATCGCCCACGGAAATGTGGCCGATTTTATCTTCCCCGAATATCTCCATCATTAATTTTGAATAAGTCCCTTTTCCCGAATTTTTTTTGCCGAGCCAATAAGCGATAAAAGTATTTTTTTTCAGATACTCTCTTAATTTTTTAATTTCTCCTCCGGCTTTGGCTTCAAAATATTTTTTTCTTTCCGCCGGAATGGCTAAATTAAACTTTTTTCCTAAACCTTTTACCTTTGTTTTAGCCAGCGCTAAAGGAAAATCTTTCTCATAATTTTTCATAAATGTAAATAAAAAAATAATAAAATAATAAAATAATAAAATAAACTATTTAGCCTCCTTTTTATTTTATTTTTATATTATTTTATTATTTAACCTATTTTAAATGCTCTTTAATTTTCTTACTGATTTCCGTCGGCGTCAAGCTGGCCTTAACCCAATAGTCGGCCGCGCCTAATTCTTCCCCTTTCTTTTTATCTTCGTCCGTGCCTAAATTGGTAAGCATAATTACCGGTATGCTTTTAGTTTTACTATCCGCTTTCAGTTCTTTTAAAATGGAAAAGCCGTCTAATTGAGGTAGGATTACGTCAAGCATTATCAGGTTTGGGTTTTCTTTTTTAGCCAACTCTAAACCGGATAAGCCGTCATTGGCGATAAGACAGGTAAGACCCTCGGCTTCAAATTTTGTTTTGTACATTGAGCAGATCATTTGGTCGTCCTCCACGATAAGTATCTTTTTATCCATATTTTTAAACTATAAATTAAATATTACTAATTCCATATCTTCCGTCGGCAGATCTTTTTTGCTTATTTTTAGCTTTTCCTCAATTGTCGGCTTAAGGCCAAGTTCTTTGATAAATTTATCAACGCCGTCAAGGTTTATTTTTAAGTCCTTGGTTTTATAATGCATCGGGATAACGATCCGCGGCTCAATCTGGGAAACGACTTCCACCGCGTTTTTCGCGTCTAAAGTGTAAACGCCGCCGACCGGGACCAATAATATATCCGTTCCGCCGATTTTTTCCAGTTGTTTATTGTCTAAAATTTGGCCTAAGTCCCCGAGATGGACAATAGTAATATCATCAATTTCAATCCGGTAGATTATATTTTTTCCCTGCTTAGCTCCTTCTTTGTCATCATGATACGATTCCACGCCCTCGATCATCACGCCCTTCCGGTCGTATTCGCCGGCGCTGTTTATTATAAAGGGATTGCCGCGCAGGGCGCTTACGTTATTATGGTCATGATGGTCGTGGCTCACGGTTATAATATCCGCCTCAAAATTAGGCACTTTTAAGCCGATGGATTTATCAAAAGGGTCGGTAACGACCGTTATTCCGTCCGGCGTGATTTTGTCTTGGATTTTAAAGCAAGAATGCCCTAACCAGGATATGTACATAAGGTTATGTATAATAAAAATAGGTTTTAAACCTATTTTTATTATAGCAAAATTAAGACAAGTGTCAAACTAAATTATCTGGCAAAATATATGCCGTCATCTTCATCGTCAGATGATTTATTGTTTTTATTTTTTCCCCTATCTTCCTTTCTTGGCGCATCATCGGGCGTTTCGTCTTCTTCGGTTGGCACATCCTCCTCTTCTTTATCGGGCATTTCTTCCTCTTCTTCTTCATCGGGCATTTCTTCCTGAGACGCGATAAATCGCGTCTTTACGTCATCGTCATCAGACGCAAAATCTTGCGTCTCTACATCATCGTCTTCATCTTCTAAATATTCGTCCGGTTCTTCCGCCTCTTCTTTTTTATGCAGACTTACGCCGCTTACACCCTGGTTTAATAGGCCTTCATATTGTTCTTTACTCACCATAATTTCTCTGGCTTTGGCCCCGTCAGACGGGCCGATTATGCCGTTTTCTTCTAAAATATCAAGGAGCCGAGCGGCCCGGGCATAGCCGATACTTAAGCGCCTTTGCAGAAAAGAAGCCGAAGCCTTGCCGGAATTTATAATTAACTCTTTAGCTTCTTCCACCAATTCGTCTTCGTCATCGCCGCCCCCGCCCGCCAGGCCGACGCCGGCAATGCCATGGACTTTCTGTTTTTCCGTTATGCCGGGAACATAATCCGGCCCGCCGCCATTAGCTCTGATATAATTTGTAATTCTTTTTATTTCCTGGTCGCTTACAAAAGCGCCCTGCAATCTTTTCGGCTTAGAAATTTCGGCCGTGATAAAAAGCATATCGCCCTGGCCCAATAATTTCTCGGCGCCAAGCGAATCTAAAATCGTTTTTGAATCCACGCCGGAAGCGACCGAGAAAGCGATACGGGTCGGCATATTGGCTTTAATTAAGCCGGTGATAACGTCAACGCTTGGCCGTTGCGTCGCTAAAACCAAATGGATGCCCACGGCTCTGGCCATTTGCGCCAGGCGGATCACCCCGCCCTCAATATCCCGTCCGGCCGCGACCATTAAATCCGCCAGTTCATCAATGATAAAAACAATATAGGGCATTTTTTCCTGACCGGGTTTTAGGTTTTCATTATAGGCCTGGATATTTCTTTTGTGGGTCTGGGAAAGCGTTTCAAAACGCTGATCCATTTCATTAAGGCACCATTTCAAAGCGTTAATGGTTTTACTCACATTAGTAATAACCGGCGTGAGGAGATGAGGAATGCTATTATAGATCGGCAACTCCACCCGTTTCGGGTCAACCAAAATAAAGCGCAGATCCTCCGGATTATTCTGGTAAAGCAAGCTCACGATAATTGAATTAAGGCAGACGGATTTTCCCGAACCGGTCGCGCCGGCGACCAAAAGGTGAGGCATTTTTCCTATGTCATAAACCCAGCTTTTTCCGGAAACGTCTTTACCTAAAGCAACGGTTAAATTATTTTTTCTCCCCTTAAACTCGCCGCTTTCCAAAGTTTCTCTTAAGCCGACAACGGCCTTTGTCTGGTTTGGCACTTCTATGCCGACTAAAGCCCGGCCCGGTATAGGCGCTTCAATCCGGATGGGATGAGCGGCCAAAGCCAAAGCTAAATCATTATTTAAAGAAGTGATGCGGGATAATTTAACGCCCTCGGCCGGCTTAAAAGTATATTGGGTGACGGTCGGGCCCACGCTTACTTCGCCCATTTCCACAACAATGCCGAAATTTTCCAAAGTCTTCTGGATGATAAAAGCGTTATTTTTTATATCACCGCTGGTTGGCTTATCCTTTTTGCTGTTTAAAAGCGAAAGAGGCAGGTCTATTTTGACGTTTTTAGTTTTCCAGCCCGTTTCTTCTTTTACTTTCTTTTTTTCTGGCAACGGTTCCGGAAATTCTAAGTCTTCGCTCACTTCTTTGTTGGAAAATTCTATTTCCTCCTCAGACGCATCATCATGCGTCTCTACATCGCTGTCCTCTTCCTCGTCTTCCTCTTCGTCTTCCTCTTTTTCTTCGCGGTCTTTTTCGCCAAATAGTTTTGAAAACAGGGCTTTAAAAGGATAAAAGGCCGAAGCGAGAATGCTTTCCGAGCCGATTAATTTATTTAAAGAAGTATCAAGCATGAGCATTAAAGATATGAGCAGAAAACCGAGAAGGATAATAAGACTGCCCCAGAAACCGATGATATTATGAAAAATTAAAGCTAAGGACATGCCGAGATAACCGCCGCCGGCGCCGCTTACCACAATTTCTCTCCAAAGCTGAACTTCAATAAAGAAATGGAGCAGGGCCTGAAATGAAATCACAAACAAAAATAGCCCAAGATAATTTGATCCCCGGATATAGTATTTATCTTCGTTATAGAGAAGCAGGCCTAAAACAATGAGAATTACCGGAAAAAGCCATTTACCCCAGCCAAAAGCCAAAGTAAGCCCGCGGGCCAAATAAACGCCAAAACCGCCAGCTAAAGTAAATAAGCTTAAAAAACTGATAATGCCAAACAGCAAAACCAAGACAATAAAAATACCCTTTTTCGTGTCCGGGTCTAACTCTATTTTGGGCAAAGAAATATAATCCAAAGGGTCTTTTTTTCTTCTATATCTTCTAGCCATAGTTAAATAAAAAAATAATAAAATAATATAAAGAATAGTAATTTTCTGCTTTTATTGTATCATATCTGAATAGTAAAAAAAAGAGCCCGCTCTCCTTAAGCGGGCCGTTCTATTTGATGAGGTTTTTTTAATTTGTTCTCCTTCCACTGGTTCTCCTTTCAATGTAGCTGACGATGCCGCCGACAGTTGTGAAGTTTTCCGTGTCTTCACCAACACCTTTATTCACTATCGCGACATCCTCGTCAGGAATTTCAATCCCGAATTCTTCTTCCAGAGTCATGGTAATATCAACGATGTCCAGGGAATCTGCGCCCAAATCATCTCTAAGAGATGATTCAGACGTTATTTTTGTCCCCGAAGGAATTTCTTTAAGAGTATTGGTAATCACTCTTATCACTCTTTCTCTAACCGGTATTTCGGTCATTAGCTCAACAACCTTCGGTATTTCGGTCCTTGATTTAACATCTTCCGGTTTGCGGAGATGAAAAATCTTAGCGAGTATATCCCCGACTCTTCCCCAAACTGTCATATAGACCTCCTGTGGTTTGCGAAGAATGTACAAAGTATAGAATGTATAAAGCATATTTATTATACCAGAAATCTTTTAAAAATCAAGTGTTAAGAGAATAAATATAATTTTTTTATTAAACCTGCCTGATGAAAAGATGTCCAATTTTGCTAAAGTTTAAAAACGAGATGTTTAGTTCCCCTCCTCAATTGAGCCTGCCCGCTCGCCTGCCCGCTCGTGCCTCTTAAGTGGCAGACGGGCAAGCTTGTATTGCAGACGGGGAGAGGACAGGGGTGGTGGATTAAACATTGGCCGAACCATTCCTTGCCCCTCCTTAGCCAAGGAGAGGGACTATACTTTTATTATTCGTGATTAAAAAATATTATTTTTATTTACCCTTGACTAAATCGGAAAAATTTGCTATACTGTATATAGATGGCTAAAAACAGGCCATCTTAAAATTTGCCCCGCCGTTGCTAAAGCTCTGGCGGGCGAAGAAAAACAAAAACAAAAAAATGATAAATTCAAATATTCTGGCCAATAATTCCGGGTTAAATTTTATTGGCTGGAAATCCTACAACCGAATAAAAAAGAAAGCAATGGAGCAGGAGTTCAGCTGGTCTGGACTTATTGTTAGCTTGTCCATTGCTTTTTTTATTGTTATAGCCAGCGCCCAGATTCTAAGCGCGGTTTATCAGTCAATGGAGGAAGCTAAGCTGAAAAATAATTTAGTTAACCAAAATATCTACCGCTTGGAAAGCGCGGAACTTATAAATTCCCAGGCCGGTCAAACTTTAGAAAAATTAATTTCTCTGCCCACATCTTTGGCTTAGGACCCTCTTCCCTCATCCCTAACCCTTCTCCCATTTCGTTCCTCATGGGAGAAGGGAACTATTTAAACACTTTTCTTTAACTCCCCTCGCCCGCGATGATAAGAGCGGGAGAGGGGTAGGAGGAGAGGGAGGGTGTTAAAAAAAGTTAATTATATATTTTTATATATAATACGGCCAAGATAATTGCGCCAATTTGCCTGTTTTTTTAAAACAAGGCCAAAAGCTCTTTCAAAAACCCCATTAAAAATTTATTTCTAATGGGGTAAAAGAAAAAATAAAAGAAAGAAGAATTATGAAATGAAATTAAAAGGTTGGTAAAATCAACCAACCCAAAAAGGGCTATGATGATTTAGAATCTACAAAAAGATAGGATTTAAAATTAGCATAGCCCCTCTTTCTTGGCTTATTGGCTTGCCTGATCTCTAAAGGCAAAGCCAGTAACTCAAGCATGGGGAAGAAAAACGCTTCGGTGAAAACCGGAGCGTTTTTCGTTTGATTTTTTATTAAATCCATGATATAACCGGATATATAATTATCAAGTAATTAGAGAGTAATTGCAGCCAAAAAAAGACAATTTTTCGCTCTTTTCATATTTGATAGGAGGTGGTTCCCGTGGCTACAAACGAAGAGGCGAATAATCTTACGGCTTTCGGTATGACTTTGGCTGTTGGCGCCTTGCTTTTCCCGCCCACAGCTCCGGCTGGTGTGGTTGGGATTATCATCATTCCGATTGCCAGAGGCATCAGATATCTTTTGGATAAGCAAGCAGAAAACACAGAAAACAATAAAACAGAAGAAGGGGATGGGGGTGATACAATTATGATGCGAAGAGGATTACCAATGGCAAGAACGGGGCTTCCCGGTTTTTATGATGATGACGACGATAGGCCGCTTTGTCCGTCAATCTATTCGTGGCCCCAAGCTCCTTCATTTTCTTCAAGTCCGGAAGATACCATTGCCAGAGTTAAGCCGCATCTGGCCGTCAGTCTGCTCCGGACCCAGTCCGGAAACACTTTGCTGGGCAACTTGGCGAATTCTTCTGTAGCGACCGAGTTTGCCAGACAAGGCCGGGGCACTCGCGCTGGTGTCAGAACAAGAAGAAGCTGGCTCACCGGCAGTGAAACGACCGAAGCTTTCATTGAGCCGATCTGATATTTTTATCAAGTAGCAAATAACGGTCCGTTTATTTCAGCGGACCGTTTTTATTTCTTTTTTACTTTTTTAGAAAAGGGGATTAAACAAAATGAACGCTTTTTAGCGTTCATTTTTTGTATTCTGCAATTTGTTTTTACCAGATTATCTGATAAAGAAAAACAATCAGGGTGATAACGAAAAGCCAGGCGATATTACAGAAAAATAACCGAACAGCTTCTTCTTTTTTGTTGCCTAAATAAAGGTAAATCGGCCGGCCCAGGACCAAAGAGGCGGTAATTAAAGCAGAGAAGACAAAGAGCATTAAAAAGGCGATCGGGCCCCAAAAATTAGTCATTTTGCCAAACAGCTTTTCGCCGTAAGACATAATCAGGGACACGAGGATGACGTAAACGAATACGCCGAGGGAGCTGACTAAGCCCTGCCAACAGAGCCCGCAGCTCTTACAATCTGCTTTACAAAGTTTCATAAGCGTTTGTATTAAAGTTAATAAGTATAAGTTTTTTATCTTTCTCCTCTCCTCAAGTGAGGAGGGGATGGGGGTGGTGTTGTTCTACTTTATCAGACCACCCCTGGCCCCTCCTTATCTAAGGAGGGGAACTAAAATAAGCGTTTTTGCTGTTTTAATTTTTTAAAAGTTGGTGGTACAGCTTTAAATATTCTTTCGCCGACTTATCCCAGGAAAAATCTTTTTTCATCCCTCTTTTTTGCATCTTTCTCCATTTTCTCGGTTTTTTATAATACAAATTTAAAGCTTGTTTTAAAGTGTTAGTGAAAGCAGAGGGGGAAAAATCAGAAAAAGAAAATCCGACTTTTTTATTAACCGTATCAGCGAGTCCCCCGGTCGCGCGCACTAAAGGAACGGTGCCATAGCGCATAGCAATCATCTGGCCCAGTCCGCAGGGTTCAAAGCGGGAAGGCATTAAGAAAATGTCTGAAGCCGCATAAATCTGTTGAGCTAATTTTATGTCAAAAGTGATTTGGGTGCTGATTTTATCCGGATATTTTTTGGCCAGATCCTTAAGCTGGTTTTCGTATTTTTTTTCGCCCGCGCCTAAGAAAACGAATTGGCAGGGAAGTTGGGCCGCTTCTTTGGTAAAAAGTTCTAAGCCCTTTTGCCAGACTAAGCGGGAAACCAGGCCGGCCAAAGGCAGGTTTTTATTTTGCTTAAGTCTTAACTGCTTTTGCAGAGCCAGTTTATTCTCCGCTTTTTTATCTAAAGTTTTTAAGGTGTAGTTTTGTTTTATATATTTGTCTTTAACCGGATCGAAAAAATTCATGTCAATCCCGTTTAAAATTCCGGAAATTTTATTTTGGTTTTGCCTTATTACTCTTTCCAGGCCGGCGCCATAAACAGAAGTGGTAATTTCCTTAGCGTAAGTCGGGCTTACGGTGTTTATCAAATTAGAGCTAATTATTCCCTGCGCCATAAAATTTATGTCCCCGTCTTGCGCGTCCTCCGATAATGATTTTAAAGAGTTTTTATTTAGATTGCCGGTAGAAAGGATTTTAATTTCTGACTTCCCCTGATGGTTTAAATTATGAATGGTGTAAAGCGTTTTGGTGTTTTTAAAATAAGGGTTTTGTCTGGCTTTTAAAAGATTGGGAATTAAGGCGGTATGAAAATCATGGCAATGAATTATATCCGGTTTAAATTTTATCTTTGGCAAAACCTCTAAAATCGCCAGAGAAAAAAACAAAAATCGCTCGGAATCGTTATCAATGAGATAAATTTCCTTTTTGCCGAAATATTTCGGGCAGTCAATAAGATAAATTGAAAGGTTATTTATTTTAGCCTGCCAGAGGTTTATTTTTACCTCTTGACCGGCCGAGGTGATTTTCACCGCGGCAAGTATTTTTTTAAGTTTATATTTTTTTTCGTCTATAGATCCGTATTTGGGAATAATAACCCGGATGTCGCAATTTAAGCGAGCCAAAGCCAAAGGCAGAGAACCGACCACGTCAGCAAGGCCTCCGACTTTAGCTAGAGGCGCCATTTCCGAAGCGGCCATTAAGATTTTTAAATTATTTTTCATATAGCTATTACAAATACACAAATCAGAACACAAATTCACAAATACTATATAAACATTTTAATTTTTATTTGTGTTATTTGTGATAATATTTGTGTATTTGTAATTTGTAATTCTTTTAAACACCATTAGATTTTTTACAATCCACCAGACGACATTTTTGGCTTTCATTTCTTTTTTGATTTTAGCCGTGAGTTTTTTATCCAGCTCGAAATTTTTTCTTTCAAATTTTTTTATCCAGTAGGCGGGCGGTTGCTCGTTAATATGGCCGATGCTTCTTGGACCCTGGCCGGGCGTAGCGGCGGTAAAAACAACAAGAGGTGATAATCTAGTTAAAGTGCTTATGAGAGTGGGAGCGCATTTTTCTTCTAAGTGTTCGGCCACTTCAAAACAAAGGCATAAATCAAATTGTTTTTTTGAAGGCAGAGGTTGGCAGAGGTCATGAATTTTAATTTTATTTCCCACGAGCGATTCTTTTTTCGCGGCTGGCGAGCCGTCAACCCCTCTAATTTTTACGCCGCGATCGGCAAATTCTTTTAAATAAATTCCGGCGCCGCAGCCGATGTCAATAATGCTTTTGGGATAAAAATGTTTGATTAAAATATTGACGGCCGCTTTGGCGGAATAGCTTTCTAGTTTGATGGTATTTTTAAAAAAACGCCGATCGTAGATATGGGTTTCTACCGCCATAAAATTAACTGATAATCTCGTCAATTTTTCTTAAATATTTTGAGTCCACTTTAAAATACTGCCAGGAATTTTGCAGAAAGAAATTTTCCCCTTCGTGGCGGTGAAAATCCGAGCCGCCGGTAGCGATAAAATCAAACTCTCTCGCCATGGCCTGGGCATACATTACCGCGCCGAGGGAATGGTGGGGAGAAATTACTTCAATCCCGTCCACTCCTAATTTTTTTAGTTTATTAAGCATTTCTCTTTTTAACTGGTTGTGTTTGCCCGGGTGGTTAAAGATAAGCTGGCCGCCGATCTTTTTTCTTAAAGCCAGAATCTTACTTATATCCGTATAGCTTTCTCTTAAAACGCCCATATTTTCGTTATGGAAATATTTACCGATAATTTCCCCTTCCCGCGGATTTTTTATTTTTAACTCTTTTTTTATCTTCGCTCGGTTAGCTCGGTGAGCCCGGAGATCATCCACTATATGGTTTAAGGGAACATAGTGGGTATATTTATCCAGGATTTTATTTATTTCAATTTTAAATCCTTTTCTCTCTAATTTTTTTAAAATTTTTCTTACTTTAATTTTTCTTCGGATTTGGCTGCTGCGCAGGATATCGTGAAGGCGAGCGTCTTTCTCGTCAAAATTAAACCAGAGCAAATTTAACATTTTGCCCCCTAATTTAGTATAAAGTTCCAAACCGGTAATCGGCTTAATCCGGTACTGGCGGCAGGCCTGTCTGAATTCATCCAAACCGCTAACCGTGTTATGGTCGGTTAAAGCGGCGATTTTTACGCCCTGGCCAGCGATAAATTTTGCCACTTCGGTAGGCGTTAAATAGCCGTCAGAATAATTTGAATGAAGTTGCAGATCAATCAACATATTTTATTACAAATTCACAAATATCATCACCTGCCCGAAATGCTTCGCATTCGAAGCGGGCGGGCAAATAACACAAATAAAAATTAAGATCTTAGCTAATATTTGTGAATTTGTGTTCCGATTTGTGTATTTGTAATTAGATGTCTAAATTATTTTTTACCTTCTCTATCAAGGGTTCGGACCGGTCCGGTTCCGGTTTGTATTTTAAAAGGAAAAAGGTGGCGGTGCGCATAGCGGTCCAGTTATAATAATTATTAATTCGCTTCCGTAAGTTATCGTCTAACTTTATTTTAGCATTCTTAGAGTAATTCTCCAAAAAAAGGTCTTTAACTTTTCCGGCGTATTCCTCGTCATTTATTTTTCTCATTATCATATATTCAAGCTGCTGCAGAAAGCAGCCCAAATCGCGGGCGAAATCAGACAGGCAAATGTCGGTAAAATCAATGACGGCTATTTTTTTTCGGCCGGCTTTTATGACATTCTCCGGATGGGCGTCCCCGTGAATTAGCCATCTTTCAGCAGTGGAAGCCAAAAAATTTTCTTCTTCAGCGGCGAAGATATCATAGACTTTTTCGTAGGTTTCATAATAAGACGGGTAGAATTTTTTTATATTTTTAAGGATTTCATCGCGGCCGGGAAAGACGGTTTTAATCCGGCTGTTTTCCTTATTAAAATTATCAGCTTCAGCTGTCGGCAGCTTATGCAGTTTAGCAAACCAGGCCGCGGCCTTGGGAATAATCGTTTCAATTTCTTTATATTCTTTATTTCTTATGTAATGATAAAGGTTATTGCCGCTTACGCCGCGGTAAAAGGTCCCGTTAAAGTATTCGGAGTAAAAGAGAGGGTGAGGGATAGTTAAAAAACCCTTGCCAAAGCCGTTGTCCCATAAATATTTTAGGGCGTGGTAAACGTTTTTCCTCGGCTCGCTTGAGTGGGCCGAGCAAAAAATTGGCAGAATTTTTATTCTTCCCGTTTTGGTTAAAAAAGAAGTTTTAAACTCCAACACGACATGATAAGTTGTTTCCCAAACTTGGTTTTTATGGGCCAGGATTTTTATTTTTTTGATATCAATAAAATCGGGGTATCTGGGCAAGACCTCTTTTTTTAATAAATCTATAACGTATTTTTCCTCAAAGAGATGGTGAATTATGTTCATATAAGTTAATCCTAATTAATCCGAATTATTATCCGAATACTCCGAATGATATCTCCCTGATTAGTCTGGGCAAAAGCATTCGGAGCATTCGGATGAATTCGTAGATTCGGATTATGTCTTTTTCCAATAATAAGTCCAATGTTTTTTCCAGATTAGCTGCTTTATTTTTAGATACAATTTTTCCGATTTGATTTTTGTTTTTTTAGTAGAAGCGTCATCAAGGGTGCGGACCGCCCGGATTAGTTCGTTTATTCCCCGTTCAATTTCGTCCGGGTTCCAGGAAAGCGGCCCGAAAATATGGCTGAAATCTTTCCCTGAAGCCCACCAAAAAGTGCAGCTAGCCAATCCTCTTACTAAATGCCAGCGCGCCCAATAAGCGTTAATATCCTTTTTGTATTTAGCCGTAGTTTTATAAGGGAGGTTAGCCAGTTCCCAGATATTTTTTTGGATTTTATTTTTTTTATCAGACCAAAGAAGATAGGGCTCATTATTTTTTAATTCTTCTTCGGTTGATATCCAACTGCCGGCTACGGGTTTAATTTTTTCCGTTTCCTTATGTTCATCAATAAATTCGGAAATGGTTTTGGTTCCTAAATTCGGATTTTTAAGGATTTTTTCAAATTCCGCCGTCGGGTCGTTATGCCTTAAACCGTATAATTCCGCGTCCGTGGCCGTGATAACTAAATTATTGTCTTTTTCCTTGGCCATTATTTTATTTAAAGTTTCCGGGACATAAGATTCGGATAATGGGCGGGAGCGAAAAATTATTTTTAGGCCGGAATTTTTATCCTCATAAACTTTATTAAAATCGGTTTCGCCTAATTTGCCGCCGTTAGCGATTTCGTCTAAAATTATCCATTCATAACCCAGTTTTTTTATAATCTTGGCGACTTTCGGGCCATAAGCCATTTCCGGAAGAAAAAATCCTTTGGGGTGAAAATTTTCGCCAAAATGTTTTTTAAGTATTTCTTCATTTTCTTTAATCTGCCTTGCTACTTCTTCTTTCGGAATTAAAGGCAGAAGAGGATGATAAGCGGCCGTGCCGGTTAATTCTACCTGCCCTTTTTCTTTTAGGTTATTTAGTCTTACCAGTAAATCTTTATAGCCCAATTCTCCCCAGCGCAAAATCAGGGCGCCGGTGATATTTAAAGTAAACTTTAAATTAGGGTGCTCTTCTATCGCCCTGATTATCCGGGCGTAGCTTAATTCCGTCGCTTCTTTAATAAAGTAGGCGTCAGTGTTAACGGGCTGGTAGAGATGTAAGAAATTTATCCAAAGCATATTTAAAATAAAAAATAAAAGATAAAATATAAAAAATAAAATTTACGATACAACTGTTGTTTTGCCATTGCGAGTCCCGAAGCTTCGGGACGAAGCAATCTGACGAACTATTAAAATAGCAAAATGTACGTGAGATTGCTTCGGCTCTGCTCGCTGGCAGATCCTTGCAATGACAGAGGTGTTGTTTTTATCGTGGTGTTGGTTTAGAGGTTGCGACGGAACTAAAATAAATCTCACGATTAAATTTTATTTTCTTCTGCTTTTATATTATTATCATCAATAGTAACTACTTCACATTGATCTATTGGGATATCGTATTCGCCGGTTTTTGGATTAAATTTATTTCCAGAGATCGACATTTTTGAAATAATTTTACCTATAATTTCGGGATTTCTCAATCCTCCTTTTTTCATAATATCTTCAGCCCTAGCTTTTATTTCCTCACCGCCATATTTAATAAATTCCTGGGGTATTCTGGTGTCGCAAGTTCCCGGAATAACAGAAAATATTTTTATATCTTTATTTTCCGGTCGGCCAGAAAAATTTTTCAGCCATTCTTCAATTCTTTTTTTTGATTTTCCATAAGCTTCAGCTCCTTTAACGTTTTTTGCGGCCGATGTTAAAAAGACCACTCGTCCTTTATTCGCTCTAAGTGTTTCAGCGGCCGCTCTGGTTAAGGCAACTTGCGCTACCTCATTCACTTTAAAAACATAGTCGTCATCTTCTTTCATTCCAGTCACGGCGGCGTTAAGAATCAAAACATCTAAACCGCTAAGGTCGTCTATGCTATCATGAATAAATTTTTCAGCAGCATGTCGGTCGGCAAGATCTAATTGATAAGCGGAAACAAGATCGGGATTTTCTTTAGCTGAGTCAATTTTTTCTTGAGTTCTAGCGCAAATAGCGACCCCAGCCCCCTCTTTCAATAATTCATCGGCAATGGCTTTACCAATTCCTTCAGTGCCGCCGGTTATTATAAATCTTTCTTTTTCAGGAACCTCCTGATTTTGCGCAAAAATATTTTCTTTCATACTATTTTAACAATAT
>JAQTSG010000027.1 GCA_028711415.1 Patescibacteria group bacterium
TCCTGCCAGGAGAGATTAATTTCGCCGTTTGTTTTCGCGTCTTTATCTAAAATTAAATTAAACTCCTGAGACTGTTCATTACAATTATCAATATCGTCGCAGACCCTCACTTTCAGGTTATGAAATCCATTTTTCAGAAAACTGATATTTTTTTCCAGATTAAAAGGAAAAATGTTGTTACTTATTATTAGGTTGCCGTCAAGATAATATTCAGCTCGGTTAACTCCACGCGGAGCGGAAGCCTTTATTCTTACAGTAAGCAGGGAATTGGTGATGGTTTGGTTGTTGTTTGGAGCAAGGATTTCAAACTCTGGCCGGTTTTCCGGTTTGTGGAGATTGTCATATTCAGTTGGCGGAGTAACGGTAATCGTGGAAGAGGCGCGGGCCCAAGCCAGTACCCGGCTTTCCCAAAGCTCAAATTGCGGATCGTTTCCCGGATTTTTTGGCGCCGGGCCCCGGGGATCGTCTTTATCAACGTAATAGAGAATGCAGTGGTCCTGCTTATAAATTTTTTCCTCAATAAAACTTTCCGGGGTATAGGAAGTGGCCAGCAACCCGGAAGCCATATCAATTTTTACCTTTTCTCCGTTTTCAATCTCTCCATCCAGGACCGGTTTGCCGGTTTTTTCAATTTCTGCTGGCCTAAATTCTTCAACAGGCGTATCGCCTAAGACTTTTTGCATAAAATCATGCCAGATAGGACCAGCCACGACGCTTCCGTCCGCGCCTCTTTTCATGGCGGTGTTGTCGCTATTGCCTACCCAGACGCCGGTGACAATGGACGGCGTGTAGCCGATTGTCCAGGCATCGTGGTAATCATTAGTCGTACCGGTTTTAGCCGCCACCGGCCGGGAGCCGAGTGTCAACCAGTTATTAGCGCCAAAAATATAGGCGCGGGCGCTATTATCGGACAGGATGCTATTTATCATTCTCGCGATTTTGGGGTCAAGCACCCTTTTTTCTTCCGGCGTTTTGAATTCCTCAATTACCTTGCCGTTTTTGTCTTCTATTTTCAAAATAGCCGCGACCGGATTGGAAACCCCTTCGCGGGCGAAAACACCGTAAGCATTGGCATGTTCAAGTAATTTTACTTCCCCGCCGCCTAAAACCAAAGAAAGGCCGAAGCGGTCCCGGTCAGAAAGGGAAGTATAGCCAAAATCAGCCGCCAGGTTCAAAACATTATCTATACCGGCCAGATAGATGGTTTTAACCGCCGGAATGTTAAGAGAGCCGGCCAGGGCCTGCCTTATCGTTACTGGTCCGTGTTCTTGGTTGTCGTAATTATGCGGTTCATAAGGGTTAGACGGGTCATTGGAAAAATTAGTAACCACGTCATAAAGAACCGTATTCGGCGTGTAGCCTTTTATAAAAGCGGCGGCATAAACCAAGGGTTTTAAGGAAGAGCCGGGTTGGCGCAGACTGGTGGTAACGTTGACCTGACCGTCAATCTCGTCATTAAAATAATCGCGCGAGCCGACCATGGCCAGGATTTGCCCGGTTTTGGGGTCAATGGCGATTAGAGCGGCATTAGCGGCTTCGTAATTTTTTTCATTCTTTTCCGCCTGCGCCGTTATTACTTCCTCGGCTATTTTTTGTTTGTATAAATCAAGGGTGGTGTAAATTTTTAAGCCCTCCTGCTCAATCATTTTCTCTCCGTATTTTTCCGAAAGCATTTCCTTTATGTACATGACAAAGTGCGGCGCGGTTATATTTTCCGTCTGTTTTTTGAATTCCAGTTTAAATTGTTTGGCGGCTTCGGCTTTCGCTTCCGGAATATAACCCTGTTCTTTCATTAAGTCCAGAATGTAATGCTGGCGGCTGACTAAAAGGTCAAGATTGGAGCCGTAGGGAGAGTAGCGGCTGGGAGCCTGGGGCAGGGCGGCTAGTATCGCCGCTTCGGCTAAATTAACTTCTCGGACGCTTTTGCCGAAATATTTTTGGCTGGCCGCTTCTACGCCGTAAGCGGTTGAGCCATAAGGGATTTCGTTAAAGTACATCTGGAGAATTTCATCCTTAGTGAATTTTTTTTCAATCCGGTAAGCCAGGATCCATTCCCTGATTTTACGGGCAACTGACCGTTCCGGGGTTAGGATGGCGTTTTTGACGAATTGCTGGGTGAGGGTTGACCCGCCCTGGGCGCGTTTCCCTCTTAGGGTCTGCCAGACTACGCCGCGGAAGATGCTCCAGGGGCTTATCCCGCCATGCTTATAAAAATTTTTATCTTCAATGGCAATCGTCGCCCATTTTACATAGTCAGGAATTTCATTTAAATTTACCAGGGTTCTTTTTTCATCGCCGTGGATTTCATAGAGAATGGTTTCACCGGTACGGTCATAGATTTTTGTGCTTTGGGCAACCTGCCTTTCCATAAGCTTGTTCGGGTCAGGCAGCCCCCGTGAAACCCAGGTAATAAAAATCAGGCCGAAAATAACAGCGGCCAGGGTGAAAATAGTTAAGAATTTCAGGACTTTTCTGTTGGAAAAAAAAGCCCAAAGGAGGCCGGAAATTTTTTTATGTTTAAAACTGAATTTTTTCTTTGGGGAGACCGGCCCAATTCTAAAACTGCTTCTTTTGCTAGAAAGATAATATTTTTTCTTTTGGCCGCGCCAGGAAGGCTGATTTTTATTTGAGTAAGAAAGATGAGGAATAGGCATAATTTAGTGAAAAGTTAGAAAGTTGAGAGTTTGTAAAGTTATTATTTTTATACTTTTTACTTTATAACTTTATAAACTTTCAACTTCTTAGATATTTGGCAGCGGCTTCCGGGGAAACAGAATTTATAACCAGGCCGGAACCTAATTCCACGCCGGCCCAGACGCTGTCCCGCGGCTGAATTTTTAAATAAAGATGCTGGTTTCTATCAGAAACGACGTTATGGAGAAAATAATTGAAAGATAAGTCCATGGCCTGCATTTTAGTTAAAATTTTCTTTAAGATTTTGGCTAAGGATTTAATTTCGTTCGCATTAAGCAGGGTGATATTATCAAGATGCCTTTTTGGGAAAATCCAGGCCTCATAATGGTACTCGCTGGCAAAAGGGGCAAAGGCGGCGGCATATTGGTCGGCAAAAATCTTCCTTTTTCCCTTCATTTCTTTTTTAATAATATCGCAATAAGGGCAGCGGCCGGTTTTAGCCCGATAATTTTTCACGGCTTTTTCCTCTTCCGCCAGTTCCGGCGGAATTAAGCCGGTGGCAAAGACCTGCGAGTGGGCGTGGACGATTGAAGCCCCGGCTTTTGAGCCCTGGTTTTTAAAACAGAGGATGTATTTTATTTTTTTATTTTTCGCTATGGCCTCGGTCCGGCGGATATACATTTTAATAACCTCGGCAATCTGGCTTGTAGTTAAATCGGCCAGTTGCTTCTCGTGAACCGGAGTTTCTATTATTACTTCCTGCTGGCCGTAAGCTTTTTTATTAGATAGTTCCACGGCCGGGAAAGAATTTTTTATCGTTAAAACTTGCCAGTTTTCGCGGCTATCAGCAGCCGGAAGCCAGTCAACAATATTGGTCTGGTTAACGACATTTGGGCAGAAAGGGCAGGATTTCACTCTTTTTATAACGGTCTCTTCTTTTATATCCCGCGGCCGGGCAGTCCGGTTTGGGGTGATAATTACGTATTTATTCAGAAGATAGGATTTGCGGATTTCCGATTTTTTCTCTGGCATAAGATTAAAATTATTATTTATATTATTTATTATATCAGAGAGAGAAGATAATTTAAAGGATGAGAAAAGGGAGAACATTTTTTAGCTCTTGCTTTTTTGTTTTTTCTCTGTTATATTATTAGCGAGCTTTTAGGAAGAGCTTTTTCTTATTTTTTGGCAAAAGTGGTATATTAGTATTAGGGAATATGGGCGCATAGCTCAGTTGGCTAGAGCGCGTCCCTGATAAGGACGAGGTCCATGGTTCGAGTCCATGTGCGCCCACATAAAAAAATAAAAATTTAAAAATAAAAAATCAAAATTATTGAGTCCCGCTTCGCGGGACGAATTAATTATCTATTGCATTTTCATTGACGCTCCCGTAGATCATCCCGCTTGGGCGGGATCGCCAGGCCCATAATCCCGCCGAGGCGGGATCGTCGGTTCAAATCCTTTAAATTATTGACGCTCCCGTAGAGCATCCCGCTTGGGCGGGATCGCCAGGCCCATAATCCCGCCGAGGCGGGATCGTCGGTTCAAATCCTTTAAATTATTGACGCGGGGTAGAGCAGCTGGCAGCTCGCCAGGCCCATAACCTGGAGGTCGTCGGTTCGAATCCGACCCCCGCAACATGGATACAAAAAAGCCATATTATGTTTATGTGATTAGGAGTGAAAATAGCAGACATTATATTGGTTTGAGTGAAAACACAGAGGAACGTGTTGAAGAACATAATTTAGGATTATCAAACTGGACAAGTAGATACAAAAACTGGAAGATAATTTATAAAAGGAAGTTTGACAGCTTAACTGAAGCGAGGAGATGGGAAAATTATTTAAAACGGCAAAAGGGCGGCAATGGTTTTAAGAAAATTATCGGAAGAAATGTTAAGAATAGGGAAGATGGCCCATAATCCCGCCGAGGCGGGATCGTCGGTCCGTCCCATTATAAAAGCGGGATAAAAATCCCGTCCCCGCAACAGATTTGGTTTATAAAGTTAAAAGTTAAGAAATTTATAAAGACAGTTGAAGGCGTCCCTTTTAACTTTACGAACTTTCTAACTTTAAAAACTCCGTACGCCTCGGTAGCTCAGTGGTAGAGCAAAGGACTGAAAATCCTTGTGTCGTCAGTTCAATTCTGACCCGGGGCACCGTAATAATTTCAGGTTTCAGATTGTCGATTGATGATTTCAGGCCGCCGATTTGAGGAGTAAAATTTTTTGCCGAGAGTCCCTTGCCATTTTCGGGGTGTGGCCTAGTTGGCTTAGGGCGTCTGGTTTGGGACCAGAAGATCCTGGGTTCGAATCCCAGCACCCCGACTTAGAAAATTTATTTTTAATAATTTCATTATGCCAAACATTAAATCAGCTAAAAAAGAATTGCGTAAAAGTCTAAAAAGGACGGCTTTTAACAAGAAAATCGAGGAGAATTTGAAAAACTTGATTAAAAAGAGCCGAAAAGCGGTAGCGGCTAAAGATAGTCGGGCTAAAGACCTTATGTTAGAGGCGATGAAGGCTCTTGACAAGGCGGCGCAGAAAGGTATAATAAAGAAAAATACCTGCAACCGGAAAAAATCACGGCTTCATAAGTTGTACAATCAAAAAATAAAATAAATTTATTTATAACAAAAAATTAGGAATGAATTTATCCCTAATTTTTTGTTTTCCCGTAAAGAATTTTTTTGTTCTTTTGTAAAAAAACTATAGTTTTAAAAGAAACCTCCTCCCTAAGAGGGGGTTTCTTTTTTTATATTTTTTGGATAAATAAGTTTAGCAAAATTTTGGCTTCAGCTCGGCCGGTTTTTACCAGATAATCTATTTCTATCAGTTTATTCAGGGCGTTTTTTAAGTTAGCTAAATTAAAATTACGCACCTGATTGATGCTTTTCTGCGCCACAAAGGGGTGAAGTTTAAGAGTGGTAATAATTTTTCGGCTGGTAAAACGCGAATCCAGGGCCTGCCTTACCCGGAGTAAGATTCTAAACTGCCTGGTAATCATATTCAGGAGATGACCGTCAGATAAACCGGCTTCATACTGCTGCCTTAAAAGTTCGCTTGCTAGTTTTTTATTGCGGTTGCTTAAAGCGTCAGTTAAGGCAAAAATATTTTCATCAAACCCGCCCCGGACCAGTTGCCTGATAGTTTCTTCGCTGATGGTTTTCGCCTTTTTAGTCTCTCCAGAAGCTAGCAATTTATTTTCCCGGCCAGCTTCGTAGTTTATAAGTTTATCAATTTCATTGTTTAGCTGCCATAAATCATTGCCGGCTAAACTAATTAAAGTTTGTCTTGCCCGGTCAGTAATCAGGCCGCCGCGGGCTTCCACTTCTTTTTTTACCCAGGCCGCCATTTCTAAATTAGGCAGAATTTTAAATTCCTGGGCATAGGGCTGTTTACTTAAAAAAATAAAAAGCGGTTCTAAGACTTTAGGCAGGGGATTTTCCCGGCCGTCAGAATCTAAAAGAAGGGCATTTTTTTTCACGCCAACGGCTTTAGTTTTTATGGCCGGATCCCAGAAAACAATAATATTATCATCTTTCTCGGACTTTAATTTTTTTAGGTAATTAAAAATTTCTTCTGGCGCGTCCTTATTTTTGTTTAAAAACACATTTTCTATAATTACCATCCGTTTTTTAGCCAAAAGAGAACGGGCGCCAAAGCAATCAATAATTTCTTTTGTTTTGGCGGTTTTGCCGTCAATAACCGTTAAGCTGCTTTGCCCCGGGTCAATTTCGCGGGTAAATTTATCCTTTAATTCTTTTAATTTTTTTCGGCCTCTAAAGGTGTCTTCGCCGTAAATGAATATTATCATAGTTAAAATAATAAAATAATATGAAAATAAAATAATAAAATAACAAAATAGAGGATAAACTGGTTTTTTTATATTATTTTATTATTTTTTTATTTTATTTTTAAATTGTTGTCCACGTTCCTTGTAGTTTTTAAATAAGCCGAAGCTGGCGCAGCCAGGAGAAAGAAGAATTATATCTTTATTCTTCGCATTTTTTCTGGCGATTGTTAAAGCTTTTTCCATGCTGCCGGCCGGTTTTATTTTTTCTTTAAGAAATCCGGCTTTTAATAATTCTTTTTTCAGGCGAGGCGTAGCTTTCCCGGCAAATAGAATTACAAGTTTCACCCCATTAGAAATAATGTCCTGTTGCTCTGCCTCGGAATTAGATTTTGAAATAATTCCGGTGGAGTTTATCCTATTTAGAGATAAATTTCTAACGGGGTAAACTTTTTTTCTTATAACTTTAGCCAGTTCCTTAAAGCTGGAACCTTTGTCAGCTCCGCCAGCGAGAAGTATAATGGGAGCGGAAAAGGAATTTAAGGCGGCAATCGTATTTTCCGGAGTCGTGGCAAAGCTGTCATTATAGAAACTTACGCCGTTCACTTTTTTTACAAATTCCAGGCGATGCGGAAGGCCTTTAAATCCGGCTACGGCCTTGGCTATAGCTTTTTCTTTTAGGCCAAGGGTTTTAGCCACGGCGACAGCGGCCGCGATATTTTCTTTATTATGTTCGCCCAGCAGTCGGCTTTCTAAATCGGATTTAGAAAAATAAATAACCTTACCCTTTAGCTGGTAGTTTTTTATTCTTGATTTTAAATTTTTGTTAATTATTAATTTATCACCCTTGTCTTGATGTTTAAAAATATTAGCTTTAGCTTTCCAATAATCGGCTAAAGTTTTATGGAAATTCGGGTTAACCGGGTCAACCGGCTTCAGGTGCTCCTGATAAAAATTAGTGATGACCGCGATTTTCGGGCTTACTTTCATGTCTTCCAGCTGGAAACTGGAAAGTTCCAGAATTACCCAGTCGTTTTTTTTAATTTTATCCATAAAGGAAAACATCGGGACGCCAATATTTCCGCCTAGAAAAACGCGTTTGCCCGCCTTTTTTAAAATAGCATATATCAAGCTGGCTGTCGTACCTTTACCCTTAGTCCCGGTTATGCCAATAATATTTTTACTCGGGCAAAAATCAAAAAATAATTTTACCGGGCTGGAAATTATCGGGCGTTTTCCTTTTTTACCCCCTCTCCTATTTAGGAGAGGGCTGGGGTGAGGTAATTTAGAAAGGGGATAGCCGGCAATGCGGGAGATTATGTCAAATTCATCCAAACCTCTGTCATAATTTTTGCCCAGGCGCCAGGTGATTTTTTGAGACGCGATAAATCGCGTCTTTACGTTATTGGCATCGCAAATCGTAATCTCACAATTTATTTTTTTCTTAATTAAAAAATCAACCAAAGCCCGGTTTTCCATACCGTAGCCCAGGATGAAGATTTTTTTGTTTTGCAGTTCTTCCGGATTTTTCATTTTTTACCTTTTATTTTTTATATTTTTTCCATCTCTCCCCAATTATCGCCGACGCTCGTTTCCACCACGATCGGGACTTTCAGTTTTAAAACATTTTCCATAAGGGCTTTGATTTCCGGAGTGATTTTTTTAATTTCCTTTTCTTCCATTTCAAAAACCAGCTCGTCATGGACCTGAAGAAGCATCTTAACATTTTCTTTTTCAGCAAGCAAATCGTGAATTTTAATCATTGCCGCCTTTATCAAATCCGCGGCCGTGCCCTGCAAAGGCGCATTAACAGCCATGCGCTCAGCTCCCTTTTTCACCTGAATCACGGAAGAATTTATTTCCGGCAGATACCGCCGCCGGCCGAATAAGGTTTCTACATAACCTTTTTCCTTGGCGTCAGCCAGGGTTCTGTCTATGAATTTTTTTATGTCTTTATGAACCAAAAAATACTGGTCAATAAAATCCTTAGCCCGGGTATAGGAGATGCCGGCGCTTTGAGAAAGGCCGTGCGGGCCCTGGCCGTAAAGAATACCGAAGTTAATAGCTTTGGCTTCGCGGCGCATATTTTTAGTGACCACTTCCGGATTAACCTGATTAATTTCCGCGGCTGTGGCCGTGTGAATGTCCACTCCCTCTTTAAAGGCCTTAATCATTCTGGTATCACCGGACATATGGGCGGCCAGGCGCAATTCAATCTGGGAATAATCAAAACTCACTAATTTTTTGCCTTTGTCCGCGACAAAAGCCTGCCGGATTTCCCTACCTAATTCTGTCCTTACCGGAATATTTTGTAAATTAGGCTCGGTGGAAGAAAGCCGTCCGGTTGCCGTAATCGCCTGATTAAAGCTGGTATGGACCCGGCCGGTTTTTTTGTTAATCAGCTTGGGCAAAGCGTCAATATAGGTCGTAGTCAATTTGGCAAGTTCGCGGTATTCCTGCATTAAAGGAATTATAGGATGCAGGTCTTTTAATTTATCCAGTTCGTCCGCGGCCGTGGACAGTCCGGTTTTATTTTTTTTGATATTATCTATCGGAATGGCCAGTTTAGTAAAAAGAATTTCCCGCAGCTGCTGGGTGGAGTTAATGTTAAATTTGTTCCCGGCCTCTCTATAGATTTTTTTCTCCAGTTCTTCCAGTTTTTGCGAAACTTTTTTACTCATTTTATTAAGCATTTTCTTATCAATTAAAATTCCGTTATTTTCCATCTCGGCCAAGACATCTGTTAAAGGCATTTCAATTTTTTCAAAAAGAGCGTCTAATTTCTGCTTTTTAAGTTCATTTTTTAATTTATTTACGAGCCGATTCGTAAAGTCCGCGTCCTCGCAGGAGTAAAGAGCCAGTTTTTCTTCAGCCACTTCGGGAAAAGTAATTTTTTCCCGGCCCTTACCCAATAAATCATCCTTACTTATCTTTTCAAAACCCAGTTCAGAAAAAGTTAAAGCGTCCAGATTATGCTGGCGCGTTCCCGGATTTAAAAGATAGGAGGCAATCATCGTATCAAAGGCAATACCTTCCACTTTTATGCCTTGCGCTTCTATGACGCGGGTGTCAAATTTTATGTTATGGCCGTATTTTTTTATTCCTGGATTGGCAAAGATTGGTTTTAGTTTAATAAGCCATGGATGGAGAGAAATTTTGGGTGTTGGGTGTTGGGTGTTGGGTGTTAGATTATAGTTAAACAGATTATCATTCTTTATTCTTCCCGCCACAGCGGGATCCCGCTTAGGCGGTGATAAATCTTCATTCTTAAATCCCAGAAAATAGGCCTCGCCTTCTTCCCACGAAAAACTGATGCCGAGGAGCCGGGCGGTTAAGGGGTCAAAAGAAGAAGTTTCGGTATCAAAAGTAAAATAGGGCTCTCTTTTTAATTTAGTTAAAAAGGAATTAAAGTCTTTGTCTTCATTTATTAAAATATATTTAAACATTTCGCGGTTTCGTTCAAATTTATCTAAGATTTTTTCTTCCCGGGCTTCTTTGGTTTCTTCG
The DNA here is from genome assembly GCA_028711415.1 of Patescibacteria group bacterium. GTDB lineage: Bacteria > Patescibacteriota > Patescibacteriia > Patescibacteriales > JAQTRU01 > JAQTRU01. The sequence continues at coordinate 9,933 of JAQTSG010000027.1, forward strand.
GCCTGGCCGGCTAAGGCATGCAGGCGGGGAAGCAGAGATTTAAATTCCAGTTCAGAAAAAAGTTTAACCACTTTTTCTTGATTAAAGCCGGCAAAGCGGGTTTTTTCAAGATTAAAATCTATGTCCACGTCGCATTTTATCGTGGCTAAATCTTTTGACAAATAAGCTTGTTTCTTCTGCTCTTTTAACAAGTCCCTTGCCCGGTCTTTAATTTTTTTTGATTCAATATTTTTGTAAATTCCGTCCAAAGTTTTAAAATTCGTTAAAAGTTCAATCGCGCCTTTTTCGCCAATGCCCTTTACTCCGGGGATATTGTCGCTCGGGTCCCCGCGCAAGGCCTTAAAATCAATCATCTGTTCCGGGGTTAAGCTAAATCTTTCTTTAACCGCTTTCTCATCGTAAATGACGCTATCAGATAAGCCGTGGCTCATAGTATAAACTTTGGTATGGTCATTAACCAGTTGCAAAGTGTCCATATCGCCGGTGACAATAATTTTTTCAATTTTGCCGTCCGTGCTTTTAGTAATGGTGCCAATTAAATCATCGGCTTCAAACCCGTCTTTTTCAAAAATCGGAATGGAGAAACTTTCGGCGATTTCTTTAACCCGAGGAATCTGGGCGTAAAGTTCATCCGGGGCCTTAACGCGCGTGGCTTTGTATTCCTTATACTGCTCGTGCCGGAAAGTCGGGGCTTTCCGGTCCAAAGTTAAAACTACGTATTCGGGCTTAAATTCCCGGATGGCTTTAAGAAGAACCGCAGTGAACCCGTAAACCGCGTTAACCATTTCTCCGGCCTTGGTCGCCATAGTCGGCGGCAGAGCGTGAAAACTGCGATGAATAAGCGCGTTGCCGTCTATGATTATTAGTTTTGGATTAGTTTTTGCCATACTAATATTACATCATATTAGGGGAGGGATGGCAACCGGATAGTTAACTCACGAAGTATGGAGGTTGGATTGGGTTAGATGGGTTTTAGAGAAAAATTTTAAATTTTCAATTTTAAATTTTTAAACAATTCCTGCCTGCCGGCAGGTTTAATGATTAAATTTTTAATTTTTTTTAAAAACCCCTTGGTGGTTCTAACAAGGATGGTCAAAACAAAAAAACACCTCGCTTTGTCAGCAAGGTATTTTTGCTTATCTAAAATTGCTTAGTTTTTTGGGGTATAATTTTAATAGACAACCTGAACCACGTTAAATTCCGCTTTGCGGAAATTTTGTTTTTTAAAAATAAAATTATTTAACGTGGTGAACCCTGCCGACTTCTCCTGTTTCCAGGCGCACTTTTATGCCGCGGGGATGAAAAGACGAACTCGTCAGTATATCAGCGACGATGCCCTCGGTTAATTTTCCGGTCCGCTGGTCCTGTTTTTGCACTATGGCTACAGATAAACCCGTCTTAATGTTGTCTCGGTTAGTTCCATCCATAAGTTTAAGGCCTAAAGCGGCGGTAGATTTTTTTAACGATCCAATAAACGAGCCAGATTATCAAGCCGTAAATTACGAGCATGGGTAGAACCACGATTATAAAGCCAATCAAACCATCAATAAACCCTTGGCCGTTGGCTAAAAGCTGCTTGACCGAAAGTTTAACCTTTTCCCAAGGGCGCCAGTCCTGGCTCACGGCCGCGATTTCCACATCTTCGCTTATCTGGGTGGTGATGGTTGACATGTCGGTTTGGGAATTAAGATAGCGCATCTGGCCCTGCAATTGCTCAATTTCTCCGCGCACCCTGGCCACTTCCCTGGTAACGGCTAAAACATCTTCAATTTTACCGGAACGGGAGAGTATCGCCACAAACGAGGCCTCTTCGGCCTGCGTATTTTTTAATCTCGCTTCCAGATCAATATACTCGGCCGTTATATCCTGGGCGTTGGAAGTTTCGGATACGACCTGGGTCGCGACTTTTTTAATCTCGGCAAAGGCCTTATCAAAACTATCATAAGGCACGCGGATCGTGATATAGCCGGACTTTACTCCCGCGCCCGACTCGGAGAAACTGGAATCGGAAACTTCCCCTTTGTTTAGCTTAGCGATATTGGTTACGCTTTCCGCCGCGGTTTCCGCCTTTTCCACCTTTAAACTTAAGTTTCCGGTTTTAATGATTTTTTTATCAATCTCGGCCGTAACTCCCGGAGCCGCTTTTGGCGCAGCCATGTCAGAGTCTAAAGCGTATTCCTCGGAATATGAACTTTGGCTAGCTGACGGAGCGCCAGACCTAAACACGCCCTTTGTAGACACGCCTGGCTCGCCATATCCGGCATTGTCATTGCTTGCCCTGCTTAAACTGTCTGAAATAATTAAGAGGCCGACAAATAAAACAAAAATAACCAGAAGAATGATGCCGGCAATTTTTAGAATTTTTTTAATTGGCATAGGGTTTTAGATTAAAAATTATTAATTATTTTAAATTTTTTTGCTCGGGATAATTTTTTTATTCGGCATTCTTCTTTTTGCGCCAGGGATTTATTTTTTTTCCTGACAGAATAAATTAATTTAACCGGCCGCCGGCCTTTAGTATATTTAGCCCCCAGAACCGAATCGTTATGTTCCTTTATTCGCCTTTTTAAATCAGTCGTAACTCCGGTATAAAGCGTTTTATCTTTGCACTTCACGATATAGACGTACCACATTTATTTTTTCTCTTTATTTTTATCTTCTCTTACGCCCATAACTATTGCGCCGATAGCGAGAACGATAAAGAGGATAATTATGCCAATCATCATATATTTTCGTTGTTAGATATTTTTAATCAATTCAACTAATTCCGGAAAAGACTCCTGATCGAAATGCTGTCTGTCTGTAAAAGCGATCACTTCTGAATTTGGTAAAACCTTTTTATATTTATCGGCTTGCGCAAACGGCACGGACGGATCATCCTGGCTTTGGAACAAATAGATTTTCCCGGCCTGCTCGGCAAATTTTTTAAGCGAGGCGGGCAGGGCGAAATCGCTCAAAGATTCCATGTTTTTTGTTCTGTCAAAAGGAGCGGCGACTAATAATACAGCTTTTATCTTCCTGGGCCATAGGTTTAGGGAAAGATATTTCGCTAAGAAAATTCCCCCAAGAGAGTGGCCCACAAGTATGACTTCAGTATTCAGGAAAGGAATTATTTTTTCAAACCAAATTTTCCACTCTTCATAACGGGCATTGGTTTTATCCGGCATCTGGGGCGCAAAGACCTCAAAGTCCGCCCCCAATTCTTTTTCAAGAGAATTTTTCCAACCCTTCGGCGTTTTTAATTTTTCAATGTTTATTTCCCGATTTTTGAGGTACGAAATATATTCTTCGTAGGTATCAAATGTCGTCCCCCCGTGGATTACAATTACCTGTTTTTTCATAATTTTTTGGTTTAAAACCGGCTTAACCAATGGCTCATGCCCATAAAGCGATTGGCTCAAATGGTGGAAATGAGCCAATGCCGGCAAGCGCTTGAGCCAATCGGGCTACGGCGGACCTGCCTCGCCTTGGGCGGGTGGCAAAAAGCGTTTTTCGGTTAGAAAATAATGCCCCATCGAAATTTCTAATGGGGCTTATCGATGTACTAGCATTTTCGTTTTCTACAATTTATTTAACTAAATAATTTTAAGAACCCTGCCGTGTTAATCCAATAACTATTGGGGTTTTTCTTTAAAAATTTAGCTATATCTTTTTTTTGAGTATTGAGCTTTTCTCTCGCCCTTGTCTTATCCAATAAAATATTAGAGTAATTGCCGTCTAGGAAAGCGATATAAAAGATATTTTTGTCTTTCTCCGACAACCCCAATATTTCGATCAATTCGGAAAGCTGCTTATCTTGAGCGCCGCCAGTGGTGTTTAAATGTTTTGCTTCTAATAAAAATTTTTCATCGCCGTCCTTAATAATTAAATCAAGCCTTTTGTTTTGTTTATGGGTGTTGATTTTTATTTTTAAATTTTCTCTTACGGCTCTAAGGCCGAAAACTTTGGAAAATCTTGCCACACACTTTTCGTTTTTATAAAAATCATCCCAATTGTCGACTTTTTTAAATCCCCCATGCGCTAAAATACTAAGCAGCTTATTTTCCCCGCATGCTCCTTTTTTAGCGCTGGCGTTCTTATCTAAAATCGCCTGAATCCATTCCTCCGGGACGCTCTCGTTTAAAATTCTATTCTTAAAATATCTTTGGGCTATTTCTTTTAACAAAACAGGGTCATGTTTCACAAAATCCAACGTATTATCGCAAGCATTAATAAATCCGGAAAACTCGGAACAATTGGAAAATTTATTTAAAGCGCTGGCTAACTCTTTAAAATATTTATTGGCAATCTCTCTTTTCTCTTTTTTGTCTAGAAGCGTTCTAATGGTTATCAAGTAATTTTTAATTTGTTTGGTATTTTTAATATACTTCTTAATATCCGGATCTTTTTTGTCAAAGATATAAGAATCATCAAGCGCCGGCTCTGGATTTTCTTGAGATATTTTAAAACAGGCTAGATTGCTTGGACGGGTACTTTTCATAGTAAATGTAGTTTAAAAATTTATAAGCTAAATCGAAAGATATCCGTTTGCGGTTGTTATCCCGAAAATTGGTGAGAAAAAAAGAAAAATATTTATTTCTGTTTTTGTTAAGTTCCTCATTAAATTTTTTCATTAAATCTTCCTGCTCTTTGATGGAAATTTCTTTTCTAAAAATCAAGTGGGCTAAATTTCTTGAAGTGTTTTTACCAACCAAACCCTTTATGTCATATTTTCGTATATCTTCCAGCTGAATTTTTTTACCATTTTTACTATCTATGGCCCTTAAAAATAGAATGTTATTTTCTAATTTATTCTTCAAACCCCTAGAAATTTTAAATAATTTTTTATCTTTAATATCTTGCAGAGCTAGCTCTACTTCATATTCGCCAGATTTTAAATAATCTTCAGTTAATCTAAAAACACCTAAACCATTTTTGGTTCTTTTTATTCTGTTAATAAAATCACCACCAAATTGCCAATTATGTTTTTTTTCTATGGTGAAAGATATTTTTTTGCCTTGCGGAAAAATAGTTGCTTCAATTTTATTAACATCTGGTTCCTTTCCCTTTTTCTTAAAATAGAAAGCGATGACGTTATAAGTGGTATCCTTAAAAACTTGTTCAGAAAAAATATTAAGCTTAACAATCTCAAATTTATCAAAAAATAAGTCTCTAATTTTTTTAGAGTTTTCAGCACATAAAAAATTTAAAGGAATAATTATAGTTCCTTCCTCGCAGTTTAGAATCGAATTTATAGAAACCTGATATAGGTCTTCAAAGATTGAATTTTTTCCAGAAAAGAATTTATCTTTAGTCTCTTTGTCGGCTTTATTCTTGTGCAAATATGGCGGATTAGTGCAGACAAATTTATATTGTTTGGGGTTGTTAAGGGAATCATTTAAAAATACCTTTTTATTATCGGTATATTTTTTATCACAATCAAAACCAATGACTTTTTTACAGCCATTTTTCTTGGACCACTTAATTAGATCCCCGTTACCGGCGAAAGGATCAAATACCTCCTTATCTTTTATAAATTCGTCTAATTCCTGCAAAATATAATCGGAATTGGTGGTAAAAAATTGGCCAAGTTGTTTTTTCATAGCTATCTCCATTATAGCATTTTTGCTCAAAAATCTGAAAGATTTTTTTTACTTCCTCCACCTCTCCAACCTCGGTATCCCTCTGGTCAGAAACCAGGCCACAAAACCGGGAAATTTCATTTCTTTTAGTTTCCCCTGGCAAAGTTTTTGCATTTCTCCAACCGTTATATCCGGCGCGGTAAAGGCGCCGTTTTGGTAGCAGAAACTGCAGTACATTGTTGATTTGCTCCCATCGGCATTGGTTCCGCCGCCTTGCGGGTCCTTTTTCATCGGCATGCCGCAACTTTGGCAATTTTTGTATATTTTTTCCATATGATTATATGTTTAAATAAGTAACAGTCAACTGTAAAACCGTGGCAAAGGCGACCCAAGCGAGGTAAGGAATTTGGATATAGGTAATCCAGCGGGCGTG
>JAQTSG010000028.1 GCA_028711415.1 Patescibacteria group bacterium
AAGGATTCGAAGACTCCTCGGTGCCAATTCGGCCCTAACGGCCTTACGGGGAGAGGTTCTCGCCGCATCCCACAAACTCAAAAAGTTTAGCCCCAATCTTGGGGCAAAACTTTATGTGCTCGGGGACAAGGATTCGAACCTCGATTACTTGAGCCAGAATCAAGCGTCCTACCATTAGACGATCCCCGAATAAGTTTAAAAATATAAAAATAAAATAATAAAAATATAAAAATAAGCTATTTACCAAGCCGCAGCTTTAGCGAAGGCTCGCCATTAGACCTGCCTCGCCGTAGCCCCGCAATCCGCCAGTTTGCGGATCGGGACGAAGGCGGGCGATCCCCGAATGATTAAAATAATTTGACAAATATTTTAGTTATTACTAATATATAATTATCTTGCGATTACTAATGCCCTTTCTCATAAGCATCAAATTGCGCCCCCCCGCAGCAAACCTCCGGTACTTTCTCTAGTACTTTTTTTGCTTCCCTCGTTCCCCACTTCCTGATTTTCCTCACAAAAAAATTAGTCCGTAAGGTTCGAGGAAAAGCAATTGGAGGTTGCTTCACAAAGGACTCGCGACACCCCCTCAGCGCGCGTCCTTTTGTATTTTTCAATCTTGTCAATTGTCAAAAGTTAACTGTTAATTGTTCCGCCAGCTGACGGACTGTTAACCGTTTATTTCACAATCCGGCCGCCAAAAGTTTTTAACAAGTCATTTATCATATTGCCATTTTCGGGCTTACTTTCGTTGCCGTTGTCTTTTGGCTCCAAACTGCCGTTTTCAATTTCAATCCCCTCGCCATTTCCCTGCCCGTTGGCGGGATTTATCTCTAGAGTCTCATCAATTATGGCTTTGATAGAAAGGGGCTGGCTGTAAACTTCAGTTAAAATATTTTCTACTAATCCCTTAACCTGGATATTACTCACTCTGTCTTTATGAAATTTATACCTAAAAGCCAAACAAAGTTCGCGGCCGGCTATGTCGCGGGGCTGGCAGACCCGCAGGATAAAGGATAAGGAATGGTTGTATTTTTTCACCCGAGCTAAAACTTCGTGCCAGCGACTCTTTATCTCCTCTAAACTCATCTCGGCCGAAGCGTCTCCGGTTCCGGAAATCGGCCTTACAGGACTTGCCCCAGCCAGCGGTTTTGGCGCAACCGGGACGTTTCTTACGATAGTTGCCTCTTTAACCAAGCAAAGCTCGGTAATAGCTAACTCCATCGGCAGCTGGGCGATAAAACTGTCTTTTAATTCATTCCTAACTTTTATAAATCTTTCAATAAAGGCCGTAAGCTGCTCTAAAGTAAGTTCGCGCGAAACTTCGTTAATTTTTATTTCCAGAGTCTCGCCGAATTCCAACGCCAGGTTGCCGGCGCTAATTTTATCTAACATTATTTTTCTTAAAACTTCAATAAGGTCAGAGGTAAAGGCGGTTAGGTTGACCCCTTCATCCACTAACTTATTAGCCAACCTTACGGCGCCAGCCGCGTCTTTTTTTATTAAATAGCCGATGAGGTTAATAATTTCGTCTAAATCGCTTCGCGGGATGACCAAATCCGCTTCTTCCTGTGTAATTTCCCGGCCACCGATAGAAACAATCTGGCCGAGAAGCCCTTCCGCGTCGCGCATATAGCCCTCGGATTTTCTGGCGATTGACTCCAGAATTTTTTTGTCTATTTTTATTCCCTCCTTACTTACAATGTAATTTAATTTTTTTACCACATCATTAACGCCTATCCGCCGGAAATCAAACCGTTGGCAGCGGGAAATAATCGTGGTTGGGACTTTATGAATTTCCGTGGTGCAAAGAATAAAGATAACGTTAGCCGGCGGCTCTTCCATAATCTTTAGCAAAGCGTTAAAAGCGGAAATGGAAAGCATGTGAACTTCATCAATGATAAAGATTTTATACTTACAGCGGGACGGAGCAGTGCGGACTGAAATGATAATATTTTCCCGGACATTATCCACGCCGGTATGGGAAGCCGCGTCTATTTCCATAATGTCCAGACTGCGGCCGGCCGTAATTTCCTCGCAAATTTCACATTTATTACAGGGCTCGCCTTCGCCTTCTTTTCTTTTAAGGCAATTAACCGCCTTAGCCACTACCCGGGCCACCGTTGTTTTCCCCACAGCTCTGGGTCCGCAGAAAAGATAAGCGTGCGCAATCCGTCCGGACTGAATTTCGTTTTCCAGCGTCACCTTGATATGGTTTTGCCCGACCACTTCGGCAAAATTCTGCGGCCTGTATTTTCTATATAATGTCGCCATTTTTAAAAAAATAAAATATAAAAAATAAAAAACTAAAAATAGGTTTTTAAAACCTCCTATCACTTTTACATTCTACCATTAAATTAGAATAAATCAAGGATATAAAAAACACGCATAAAACGCGTGATACAATAACCTAACACCCAATACCTAACCTCTAATTACCTAGTTAACTAGCTACTCCCTTTTCCGAATAATATTTTCCACCGCGGCCCATTTGCTCTCTCCGGTTTTCGGAACAAGAATAACCGTTTCATCGCCTGGGTTACCTTTAAAATAAGTGACGCTGGCCGGCAGGACGCGCCATTTTTTTCCTTCATCTTCCACAAAAAAATCGCCATCGCCGCTCTTCTTTAATTCCCCCACCACCCTCGTTCTTTCAATCGGCCCGATTTGCTTATAAATAAAAGTGCCGCTATTGGTAATGGTAAGTTTTAAAATATCTCCTTCCACCAATTTAGACTTGGAAGCGTAATTGGCCGGTACGCTGTACTCTTTGCCGTCCGGTCCAATCATATTTTCCCCGTCAAAAACTCCTTCAATAACTTTGCCGGCTCCCTCCCCGGACCGGGGCGTAATTTCTTCTTCCTGTGCCTCTTCGCCGATCTGGCTAAGGCTGATACGGGCTTCTTCCTCGCCCGAAGAAAAAACCGACAAAATTTCTATTAACTTATCGTTATTCTCCTTAACATTTTCTAATAATTTTTTGATTAAAATAATTTTAGCGTGGCTGATAACCGCTTCTCCCTGGTCTTTTTCTCTTCTTGTTTTTTTTCGACCCCGTCTTTTCTCTCCACTTGGCGAAAAATCGCCCATATTAAGATTGAGTTCCTCATCTTCGCCCAATAAACCGCTTTTTATCTCTAAATCATCGCCGAAATCATGGTCTTGGTTTTTATTTTTATTTGTCATATTTTTATTTATTTTAAATTCTACTTAATATCTTACAAAATTTTTGTCATTCTGGCAAGCCGCTGGTTGATTTTCCTAACCTGACGCCTTTATTGATTTTTCGGGATTTGCTTGTCTTCTGTTTATAATTCAAAGTGTAAATATCAAAAATAAAAATGACAGTTTAAAATGTAAAATTATTTTTTATTTCTTACCTTTTAGGGTTAAAATGCTGGAAGCAAGAATATTTGCTATTTCTATCAATTCTTTTAACAACCATTCTAATTCTTTTTTATCGCCTTTGTTAGTATCTCTTAATAAGCAAAGCCAAACTTTTGACTCATTAGCTGATTTTAATGAATAGGTGAAGAAATTAATAAAATCTTTTCTGGAACTGGCGGAATTGGCCTCAATGTAATTAGCCAAAATGCTTGTGCCGCTCCTTAATAGTTGTTTCGCTATAATCTGGCAAACTGAATTTTTCGGCAATTTATCAATAAATTTAATTAGCCGCAAAACCCAATTATATAGCCTCTTCTTAAATTCATTTCCGCCTTAACTTTATTAAAAAATCGCTAAGATAACTTTGCCCTTTGCTTGATTTCCGCTTCAATTATATTCCGGTCCTGCCCGTATTTAAGTCGGGATAAGGCCTTTATCCGGTTAGCTAAATCCTCCCGCGCCTGGCCCGGCAAGGGCCAAAGCGGTTTCATGGAAAAAGGCCGGCTGGCCGCGTTGTCAATCAGGAGCTTTACGTAAGCCGTGTATTTATCAACATTGATTAAATCGTATTGGTTAAAAACCGGAGAGAATTCTTTTTCCATAACTTCCGCGTCCTCGGACCCGACTTTAAATAAGGCCCAGGTGCCGACGTTGCCGAAAACCGCGTCTTTAATCGTCGTATCTTTATTCTTCACCAACTGGCCCAGATATTGATGGGCAATAATTAAATTCAAGCCGTATTTTCTCGCTTCCGAAAGAATGGAGCAGATTGAATCAGTGGTAAAATTCTGGAACTCATCAATATAGAGATAAAAATCTTTTCTTTTTTCAAGCGGCATATCAGTCCGGGATAGGGCGGCCATTAAAATTTTGCCGATTAAAATCATGCCCAAAAGAAAAGCGTTCATCTCTCCGACCCGGCCTTTGGATAAATCAATTAAAAGAATTTTTTGCCGATCCATAATGTCGCGGACGTTAAATGAACTTTTTTGCTGTCCAATTATCGGCCGCATCGTATCATTGGAAATAAACTGGGTCAATTTTGAAGTAACGTAAGGAACAACATTGGCCAGGGCCGCTTCGCCCCCGGCTTTTTCCGCTTCCTGCTTCCAGAAGTCAACCACCGTCGGATCGCCGCAGCGCTCTAATTTCATCTTCCGGAAAGCGGGGTCGGAAAGAACTTTCGGCACCTCCATTAAAGTTGCGCCGGTTGCCGGGTCGGCCATGATAAGGAGAAGGGCGTTTCTCATGTATTGCTCAAAAATCGGGCCGCCAGTAGATTTTAGGTCATAGAGTTTGTCAAATATCTTTATCATCTCATTGATGACAAAAGTTTTCTGCTCCGGATAACGCGGGTCATATTCCACTAAATTCAGGGCCAGCGGCCGCTCTAAATCCGCCGGAGCGAATAAAATTACGTCTTCCACCCGCTCGGCCGGAATGCGACGAAGAATATCCTCAATTAAATCTCCGTGCGGGTCTAAAACGGCGATTCCTTCCCCGTTTATTATATCCTGGATAGCCAGGCCGGCCATAAATTGCGATTTGCCAGTGCCGGATTTGCCGATAATATAGAAATGACGGCGGCGATCGTCTCTTTTTATTTTTATTTCTTTTCTTACCCCGCGGTAAATATTTTCTCCTAAAATAATGCCTTCCTCCGGCGTGTTAGGCGGAGCCGGCGCGTATTTGGCCGTGAGCCAGAGAATATTAGGCGTTTCCGTATGCCTTAAAGGAAAATGAAAAAGCGAAGCCAGTTCCTCGGTGTTTAAAAGAAAACTTAATTTTTCCTGAAAACGCCGGTAAATAAAATCATTAATCATCCCCCTCTGATTGCCTCTCTTTAATTTATTTTTAAAATTATTGCCGTATTCATAATAATTATACTGGCGCAGAGCGCTCGCCATATTATCTAAAAATATTCCTGCCTGCCCCTTGTTTCTGGCGCTTACCACAATCCGCAAATTTACGTCTAAGCCAGCTTTCGCGTTTTTTTCCTCTATTTCCTTAAGCATCTCCTGCTCCAGGGCCGAAGTTTTGGGAAAAGCGTTAAATTGCTTTTGCTTCTCCAGTTCAGTCGGCGGCTTAGCCATCATCGCTAAATCCCCTACCGCGGAAATTGTTTTAGTCACGCGGTTCAGTTTCAAGGCATCAGCCATGGATTTCCCCGAAGCTACTTCCCTTACTATAGCTCCGGCCTTTTTATGCCAGACGCCTTTAGCGCTTCGGACAACATACTGAATAGCGATGGATTCATCCGCTTCTAATTTTGACATAACGTTTATAATTGAATTCATCGGGTCGGTTTCCTGTTTTTTATAGGTTTTAATCGGAAAAATAAAACTGCGGTCGGTTTTAAGGCAGCCGGAAAGAATTTCTCCGCGGGGAGTGAATATATTATAATCTTCTACTTCTTCAATTACTGCTTCTGGATAATGGGCGTTAATCTGCTGCTCTAAATAACGGGCCATTTTCCTTGGCGCCACTGCGTAGAAGGAAATTTTTTTCTCTCGAGCTACAATTTCAAAGGAACAATGGTCATCGCGGCCAAGAAGCCAGGGCAAGATTCCTCTCTGCGCCCTTAAGCCCCCGATACCGGCGAAAACCGTTTCACCTTTGGCGATTTCCTCGTGCAGGTGCTGGACATCGTAATCTTCTTCTTTTTCGCCCGGCTTTTCCTTAGGCAGCCGGACTAAAAAAATAGTATGATCAAAAGCTCGGTTCCGGTTATAAAAAAGCTTAACGATTCTGGCAACCAGAAGTAAAATAAAAAGAATAACAACCGCCCAAATCAAATAGACCAGCCATGGCATCAACTCTAAATTCAGGCCGATTTGAGGCGAATAAGCGCTTTGTCCCGGAAAATCGTAATCCATAATAAAAAATTTAAAAGGTAAATCTCAAAATGCAAAGTGGAAAAATCCTAAGAATCCCAAAAATCTCAAGGATCTTAATTATCCTATTCTCTTTTTAGTTTCATAATTTCATCGGCCTTAATCTTCGCTTCCTGCTCCAAGAAAAACTTGTTAACTCCGGGAATGAGAGAAAGCCATTTTTTTATCAAATTCGCTATTTTCCCGATATTAACTTTCACCTTATCCAGCAAAACGTTAATTTCTTTCATTGTTTTTTCCCCTTCCAACTTAAATTCCCGCTGTTTATCCGCCGGCAAGCTTAAATAAATATCTTCCAGGCCGTTTTCCATAATTTTTTCGATTCTTTTCTCCCGTTCCTTTACCGATTGACCGCTCGCGATAATACCGGCCAGCCCTCCGTTTTGCCCGTTTTCAAAACGCTCTATTTCATCCAAAACTTTCTGCCTCTCATTCGGATAAACCCCCACCCTTTCTTTCTTTTCCGGCGTCGGAACCGCTCCCTCAACCTTTCCTTCTTCGGCCGCCTGAATTTCCGGCGATTTTTCCCTAATTGTTTTTCCGATTTCCAATTCAAACTTTTTTAATTGTGAACCTTTGTCTTCAACCATAAATAAACTTTCCCCTTTTTATCCGAAAAGAAGAAATGACGAAATAAAAATATTATTTTTCATAATCTAAAATTGCTTCTAAAACTTTTGAGTCCTTTTTCAGGGGCTCCATATATAGAACCTGGGAACGGATAATATTCATGGTTCCGTCCGGACCATGAGTTTCTTCCCCTCTTTTGACTAACCGCAAATTGCCGGTTTCGGCGGTGGCTTTATCGCCTTTCTGCTGGTCGTAGTTATAATAAACATTTTCTATGATAACCGGGTCAGCACCCGTATCTTTAATCTGGCCGTAAAAAATTTCCTCGTCAACCAACTTCACCGCGTACCAATTTTTCGCTTTCTCTGTATTTTCTTCCCCGGCGTCAGGCCGGAAAAACAGGAAATAAACAGCGATGAGAACTCCGATTAAAGCAACGGCAACGGCTAATCGTCTGGCTAAAGATTCGTTAACCCTTTTTGCTCTTGGTTGGCTGATTTTATTTAATTCACCCCCGGATTCTCTAAAAACATTATCAATTCCTTCCGCCCGATTGGAACTCGGCCTGATTTGTGGTTTCTCCTTTAAATTCACGGTTTGTCGGAAATCGTTAGACATAAATTCAATTACGAATTAACAATTATCAATGGATTTTTACTCTGTCGGCGCATCTGATGGTGCCGCCTCTTCAGCCGGCGCCGTTTCCTATTCTACTACTGGTTCGCTAACCGGTTCGCTGCTTTCTCCCCCCTCTACCGCTGGCAATTCTATCACTTCCACGGACTGGCCTTCATCCGGCTCGGCTAAAGGAGCTGGCGGAGCTGGTACAATTTCTTCTGTTCCGCCAATTACTGGCTCTTCTATTTCACAGAGATCGCCAAGACCATCACCATCGCTGTCTACCTGCTCTGGATTAGAAACCGCGGGGCAATTATCGCTATCGCCAAAAACATTATCGTTATCCGGGTCGTTTTCTTCTATATAGTCCTGATAAACTTGGGTTAGATTATCCACGTTGGGGGAAAACGGAGCTGCTTCTCCGTTCGGCGACTGGCGCAATCGCTCTGCCGCCACCGGAAACTCTAACGTCTCTTTCTTTATTGGTTCATAGCCGGGAAAAACTTTAGCGGCTAAATCCAGGCCGACGCCAATTAAACCATCATATTCAGTTACGATCGTTCTTTTCTGCTCTCCGGCCTGACGGGCCTGGCTCTGGGCTTCTTTTAGCTCTTTTATCCTGGCTTCATATTCTTCTTTTAATTCTCCGGCCAGATAAACCCCTAAGTCAGTTTCCAATTTTTTAGAAACCCGTCGGGTATTTTCTTTAAGCTGATACTGCCAAACGTTATCCTTTATTGCCAAATCCAGATAAGTGTAAGAAATATAATACATTTTTTCATCTTCCTCTATTTTTTCTATCTTAAAGTCCATATTAAATTTATCCAAGTCCGCCGCTAAAATAAGGGTATTGTCCGTTCCTTCTATCGTAGTCTGCTTCTGACCGATGGCCGTCTGCCCTGTCTCTGAAGCTAAAGCGCTTGTGCCGAGAATAAGAACAAGGGCGATAATTAAAATTACCACGTTATTATATCTGATAAAATGGATAAATTTTTCAAGCATATAATTACCTTAAATTATAAATAAATTTTCCTTTAAAGAGTAATATTATTATAGCATAAAGGTTTAATTCTTCAAAATATTTATGCCGCCAGAAATTCATCCCTCTATCCGGGATAACCCTTATGGGAAAATGGGGCCTTATTCCTGGCTAGGCGGATATATGCTATAATAAAATTAACGATTATTTATCCACAATCTTACTATGCCAAATTATAAAAAAATCTCAAAAAAAATTGAGCAGATAACTATTGATAACTCCGAAGCGAAGGATAAGAAATTAATCTGGTTAAATATCAGCGATGCCGGCAAAGGAGAAATGGAATTTCTGCGAAAAAAATATAATTTTGACCTGAAACATCTGCAGGCTTCTTCCGCCAAGATAACGGCCCAAAGGCCGATGGCGGAGCCGGGCGAGAATTATCTGTTTATAATTTTACATTTTCCAGTATTTGCCGACGAAGAAATTCGTGCCGGGGAAGTTGAGTTCTTTATCGGCCATGGCTTTTTAGTTACTTTACACAATAATAACTTAGAAGCCCTGAACGGCTTTTTTAATCTATGCCGGAAAGAGGACGATTCCCTCCTTACCCGTAAATTTGAATCCTCGGCCATTCTTCTCTATGAGTTGCTTGAGAGACTGATGCTTTCCTGCTACTCTCTGCTTGATAAGAATAGCTTAGCTATTAATGAAGCGGAAAAAATAATCTTCGCCCAGAAGCAGAAAGAAGCCGTGGCGCAGATTCTTTCCTTAAAGCGGAATATTATTAATTTCCGCAAAATTATGCAAAACCATAAGAATATTTTAAAAGGGCTTACAGAAATGAAAAGCAGTCTCGTGCCAGAAGAAGAAATAAAAAAATATTATTACCGCCTCGTTGAGCATTCAAAAAGAATCTGGGAATTCTTGGAAAGCCAGAAAGAAATGATTGAAGCTTTAAACGCCACTAACGAGTCCCTCCTTAACTACCACATCAGCGATATTATGAAAACTCTTACTATTTTCTCTGTAATTGTCATCCCTTTAACTCTTCTCGCTTCAATTTTCGGCATGAATACCACCGCTGGGATGCCCTTTTTGGGAACTGAAAACGGTTTTTGGGCCATTATTGTAATTATGCTTATTAGCAGCTTGGGAATGCTATATTTATTTGAAAAGAAAAAATGGCTGTAAAAAAATAAAATATTAAAAATAAAAAATAAAAAATCGTCCCTTTTAAAGACGATTTTTTAAACTGCCAAAATTTCCTTTATTTCTTCCAAACTTTCTACTTTCACTAATTTCTCTCTTAATTTCTTTGCTCCAGATAATCCTTGGACATACCAGCAAAGATGTTTCCTCATCTCCGCAATCCCCTGCTTACCTTTCAATTTATAAACCAGTTCAGCGTGTTTTAAAGCCACTTTGAATATCTCCTCTTTATTTTTTATTTTTTCATTTTTATCTTTTATATTTTTAAAAATCCACGGTCTTCCCAGCGCCCCTTGGCCAATCCCTATCCCGTCTGCTCCTGACTTCTCTAATAACCAATCACAATAATCTTTGACTCCCCTCTCCTGTCTAGGAGAGGGGCTGGGGGTGAGGTTTAAGCCTACTCCGCCGTTAGCCAAAATCACGCCAGAAAAATATTGGCGAGATTTTTTTATAGTTTCACAGTCCACCGGTCCGGAGAATCCTTGCGAGAAAGTCCGGCCATGAATCATAATCGCCTTTATATCTAAATCAGAAACATTTTTTAAAAACTGTAAAATATCAATCGCCCCGACCTTAGCCCTGGTTTTTATGGAAACCGGTAAAGTGGTATTTAAAATAACACTTTTTAAAACCTCCCGGGATAATTTTAAATCTTTGAATAATTCCGCTCCGGCTTTTTGGCGAGCCACTTTTGGCACCGGACAGCCGAAATTTATGTCAATCCCGTCCGGCTTTATTTTTTCCTGGATCAGCTTCACGGCCTTAGCAAAATGCTCCGGGTTAGAGCCGAATAATTGGACTACGTAAGGCCGCTCCTTAGGGCTAAATTTAAGCATTTCCAGGGTTTTACCCGGATTATAAACCAAAGCCGTGGCCGAGGCCATTTCCGAATAAACTACGTCCGCCCCGAAACCTTTGCAGATTTGTCTGAAAGCCGAATCGGTAATTCCGGCCATCGGCGCCAAAGCGTAAATCGGCCTCTTTCTATTTTTTAATTTTTTCCAAAAATCTTGACTTTTTCGCATAATTGTGATATCTTTATATATTCGTTATATCGCCCTTTGTCCAAAAAGTAAATAATAACTGACAAAAAGAATGGAGATTGCCATGCATATTTCTCCTGTCTTTCTCATCCTCGCCGCCGCCCTCTTTTTCCTCTTCGCGCTTTTTCTCCGGAGAGCAAGGAATCATCGGGAAAAAATTGATTCTGATTCCCAAAAAAGAATGCTTGATTTTAAAGCCAGACAAAAATTAAGCGCTGCTTTTGCGGAACATAAAAAGATTAATATCCTGACATTCAAACTGGAGATTGAAAAGGAACGCTCTCCCTTCGAAAGCGAAGGAATATTCGAAACCGCCAAGAGCTATATTATTGATTATATAGACGGCCTAAAAGACCACATCCTGTACACGGGGAGAGACAAAAATTTTCTCCTTATATTAATCGGGTGGGATATGCCGTCTATAGATGAAATCATAAAAAAAATAGCAGTCCAGATTAGTAATATCCCGGTTATCGGCGGATTTGTCAGTATTTATTTCGGAGTTTCCGAGATTGAAAGTGAAAACGTAATTGAGGAAGCTACCCGTAATTCACAGCTGGCTCTGGAAACTTCCATAAACGCGGGGAAAAATAACGTCTCAATTTACGCCCAAGGCAAAATTGAGACGCGTAGAATTTCCGGGCTTTGAGAATTAGAAAACCGGACACTAAGGTTATGTCCGGTTTTTTTTATTTTCCCTTTTATTTCCTTAGGGCTTAGAGGGGAAATAGTGGGTTGAATTATCTCCTCCCCCCACCCCGGCTTGACAAAAAACTTATGCTGGCAACTGCGACTGTCATAAAAATCTTCCTTTCTCTGAACATAAAGGCAATGATACTTAATTTATGCCTTTTTGCCAGCGTTCTGTGATTGTCTGCATAACCCTTGTGCCAGCTCAAACAACCCCCCTTTCGCAAAAAGTGCAAACTACTTTTTGAAGACCCTTGACCCGTCCTGAGTGTCTTCAACTATATAACCTAATTTTTCTATTTTCTCACGTAGTTTATCAGATTCTTTCCAGTTTTTTTCTTTACGGGCAGTCTCCCTTTGTTTTTTTAATTCCTCAACCTCTGCCGGAATTTTTTCCTCTTTTTTGCCTAAATTTAATCCTAAAACTTTATCAAAATCCAGAATAGTTGATAATTTCTTTTGGTTTGGCAAATCCGATTTTAACAACTCCTGCGCTACAGCTAAAGCTTTGGGTATATTCAGATCATCATTAATGGCTTTCAAAAATTTTATCTTAAATCTTAAATCTATATTCTTAATTCCTAAATCCTTATTCCTAAATCCTAATTCTCTCGCTTGGTTATATAAATGCTCCAGCCCATTTTTCGAGCTTTCTATCGCCTTTTCGCTATATTCCATCGGCTTCCGATAATGAGTTTGTAAAACCGCGAACCGATAAACTAGCGGGTCTATCCCCTTTTTAATTAAAGCATTTTCTAAAGTTAAAAAATTTCCTTCGCTCTTCGCCATCTTCTCCCCTCCGGAAATATTTAAAAATTCCCCGTGCAACCAGTACCTTACCCAGGGCTTTTTACCGGTAGCCGACTCGCTTTGGGCGATTTCATTGGTGTGGTGGATATTAATATGGTCCACTCCGCCGCAGTGGATATCAAATCGCTCGCCTAAATGTTTTATGCTCATAGCCGAGCATTCTATAGCCCAGCCCGGGAAGCCAATACCCCAAGGGCTCTCCCACTCCATCTGCCTCTTTTCTCCCTTGGGTGAGAATTTCCACAGAGCAAAATCAGTCGGGTTTTTCTTTTCTTCATTAACCTCCACCCGCGCTCCGGCCCGCAGTTTTTCCAGAGGTTGATGGCTTAATTTGTTATAATCTTTAATTTTAGTAGTATTAAAATAAATTCCGTCTGAAATTTTATAAGTATAACCCTTCTTTTCCAGCTTTTTAATTAACTCAATCTGCTCTTTTATATAGTCCGTGGCTTTGCACCAAATATCCGGCTCTATGATGTTTAATTTTTTTATATCTTCTTTAAACGCTTTAGTGTAAAATTCCGCTATTTCCCAGGCGGTTTTCCCTTCTCTGGCCGCGCCCTTTTCTAGTTTATCTTCGCCCATATCGCGATCGCCGGTTAAATGCCCGACATCAGTGATATTCATCACATGTTTTACTTTATAGCCGTTATAAAGTAAAACCCGTTTTAAAATATCTTCAAACAAATAAGTGCGCAAATTGCCGACATGGGCAAAATTATAAACCGTCGGCCCGCAAGTATAGAGCCCCACTTTACCTCTTTTTATTGGTTTGAATTCTTCTTTTTTGCGGGTTAGCGTATTATATAAAAATAATTCTCTCACCCCGTTAGAAGCCGCTTTTTCCGCGTTTGCTGTTGTTTGTTGAGACATAACGTTTTTTTAGATATCCCCGTCTTTATTTTCCTTACATAAAATTTCTAACGGGGTTCAATATCTCTATTCTTATTTTACCTAAATTTCCGGTTTTCGGCAAGAAAAAAGAACGCGAAGGATTTAATTTCCTCCGCGCTCTTACCTTATCTAAAAAACCAAAATTTAATTTGCCGCTACCGCCACGTTTAATTCCTTTGTTGGCAGCCCGCTTAAACTCACCGCTACTTTTGAATTTTTGCCAAAGGCCTCAAGACTGCTTAAATAAACGTTAAAATTGCCGGCGGAAACACTGGCGCTGGTATCAACATAAACGTTAACGATAAGCTCCTGGCTCGGCTCTAAAATGTAAGAATTTAGTTTAATCCGGTTGCTCCCCGCTACTGGTTTGGAAGTTCGACTGCTGATGCTCTTGTTGTCAGAAGCTTTTCCGATCCTTAAATTACTATAGCCGGCGCTGTTAGAAAATCCGCTGCCGGAAGAGTTAATCGTCAAGTAATCCAGTTTTAAGGCCTCCCCGCCGTTATTTATTATCTTAAAGCTGGCGGCGATATTATCCTTTCTATTTATAATTATTTTTCCGGCGGTCGCGGCTTCAACCCGCGCTTTGGCGCCGATGAAAGAGATTTCTCGACTAGCCGTATTTAAACCGGCAATTTCCGTCTCCATGCCCGAGGCATAACCCTTCGCCACTAAACCGATAATCTGCAGATTGGCCTTGTCTATCTTTAAGTCCTTAATAGTATCCACGTAAACTTTTACTTCAATTCTTTTCCCGGCCTTCAATTTATAGGAAAAACCGTCAAAACTGTAGGCGCTTTTATCCGGCTGGGCGATGTCGGCTATTCTTTTGCTGCCGAGATAAACTTTCAGGTTGGAAAAACCATTATCATAAGTAAGGCTGTTGCCCGCGTTGCCTTTATTAATAGACAGACCGGTGATAGTAATATCATCTCCGGCTGAAGATTCTAAATAAAAACTGGCAGCCAATGCCTTGCTTTGCCCCTTACTGTAAGTCCCGGCAAAACTATCATCAGGATAAATTGAAATTTTAGATAAAACAACCTTAAAAATTTCGCCTTTAATATCAATCGCGTTGGTTAAAAAGAGATTATCCGCGGTCCGATGATTTACCTTATTTAGAATCAGCTGATAGGTATGGCCGTCCTGCGATTTAGTCGGCATCGTTGTTATAAAAGCCAGGGTTAAATTCTTTTTAGGCAGGAGTGTCTTACCAGAAACTTTGATATTTACCCGACCGACGCTCAAAGCCGGACCGCCAATCTGGCTTAAAACCTCGCCGGTATCGTAATCCACCATATAAACTTCCCTGTCTAAGCTAGCCGCGCCGGAACTCTTTGCCAGACTTAAATCAATGCTGTCCAGGTGAATTTCCTGATTGCCGTTCCTAATTTCAAAGACGCCGATGATGGTGCCGGTCTTTTCCGCGAAAACCTTTTTATTGGCTTCTAATTTTTTAGCCACAACGCCGAGATTCTTTCTTATGATATCTATATTTTCTTCCAGACCGGTATAATTTATTTTAAGCCCGAAATTATTGGTTGAACCGATAATATTTGCCCTGATCAAGGTTAAATTAAGGCTCCGTCCGTCGCCTTCGTTAAGACTGGCCGACACCGTAAAAGTTTCTTCCGAGATTTTTTTAATTTTATATTTGTCAAATTTAAATAAAACCTGCCTGTTTTCTCCGACCGAATTAGCTTGAGCGACAATTTTTTTATTTCCATTTTTTACGGCCAGACTGAAAAAACCGCTGGAAAAAGCCGAACCCTGAATTTCAAAAATTAAGCTATCAATCAGAACATCTTCATTCCCGGAAATTTCGCTGATTTTAAATTTGCCTAAAACCTGCTCCGCTTCGCCGATAAGCGCCTGCCGATTGGCTTCGCCGACCGTAAGCTCTTCAATTTCAACCTGGCCTAAAACGTGCGAAGCTCTTACTAAATTAAAAGAGCTACCCGTTACCGGAAAATTGCCGCTGATAACGGCGGTGGAAATAATGTCGGAAGCATGGTTAATAGCGACCCGCAGGTTATGGTTCGCGCAAGTAGCGCAATCATTTAAATCAACCCAGAAATAAACCTTCTTCGTCTCTCCCGGGCTGATAACAAGGGGCTGATTTTTTAGATTAAAGCTAACGGTTTTGCCGTTGATTGTCGGAGTAATTTCTAAATCAACTTTGTTGTCATAGCTTAGGTAAATATTGGCTAAAACTTCTTCGGAAAATATTCCTTTTAGGTTAAAGCTTAAGCCGCTGATTTCCGCCGGACCGGCCCCTGATTTAAAGTTAAAAATAGCTAGCAAGTTATTAGTGCTGGCTAAAGGAAAATTATTTCCTCCCTTGGGGTCGTTGGGGCTGTCCGCTCCCAAAGAAACAACCAACTCATTCAAGTTTGGAATAAGACCCGCCTCCAAACCGGCCTCCTCGTAACTGCCGGTAGCTAAACTGTTTAAATCATCTTCCTCAACTATATTGATGTCATCCCATTTAAAACCAAGGGCGATAAAATCTTTAGCGGATTTAATCGGCGTTTTTAGTTTGCCTTTAATATAATAAACCGCCGAGCTAATCCTAGTTTTTACTAATTCGTAATCGGCTATTTTATAA
>JAQTSG010000029.1 GCA_028711415.1 Patescibacteria group bacterium
GGATTTAGCGGGGGACGAAGGGGGATTTTTTCCCCTCTCCTGACTTTTACCCCGTCGTATGACTGGGGAGGAGAGGGCGAGGGTGAGGTACCGGCGCATTTTACATCAACAAATTTTCCTGATTGTTTCAGGAGACAATTCCGTTTTTCCCATAATTTTTACTGGCTGACAAAATATGGTATAATAAAAGGTATTAAATCATAAAACAAATAAATATGCGGACCGCTCATAAATTTATTTTAATTATCATCGCTTTGGCCATCCTCCTGGCCCTGTGCGTCTTCCTTTTTTACAAACTTAACTGGAAAGAAAAACTATCGGACATCTATTTTAACCTGACTAATAAAAGCCAGACAGTTGGAGCGGTAACCGCGAACCGAGACGCGGAAAAAATAAAAATCACCGAAATAACCGATACTTTCTGGGATACGGAAACTATTTCTCCGGTCATCGGCCAGCCCTACAAAATTGAACGCCTGAAAGATGACGGCCGGCCGGTGCACGTTGAGTTTAGTTATGATTCTAAAACCTTGCCGGCTAAAATTTCGCCGGCTGACCTGCGCCTGTTTAAATGGCATGACGAAAACGGGAAAAAATACTGGTCTATAGTTCAAAGCCAGGTTGACACTGATCGGCAGGTTGTTTCCGCGGACTTAAACACCTTTAGCGTTCTCGCTATTAAAGCTCCAGTTTGGCTCTTGCTTACCGACGCGGAAAAAGATGAAATCAGCAAAAAATTGGAAGAGATGCAAAAAGACCCCCCTCCTTTTACCTGCGGCGTATTTATGATGATGGATGAAGAATTAATAACGGATGAAATTCAATATTATCGGACCGGCGACGAAAATATCGCGGAAATGCACGACTGCCGGGAGAATGAAAGCGTAAAAATCGCGAATGCCACCTTCTATTTTAATAAACAGGGCGAAAAAACCGGTACTTACGCCGCCAACGCCACCGTCGAATGGCAAATTGACCCGAAGGAAAGCATTATTCTTGACGGCTGGGTGGTGGACCAGAACGGGGAAGCGGTAGAAAAAGCGCAGGTTATCGCCCAGAAGACTAAGTATGGCTCTTGGGAGCAAAAAACCACGACTGACAAAAACGGCTATTACAAATTAAAAATCCACTCCGGAGATTACACCATCAGGGTAATCGGCAAAGACGCTAAATGCCCGATAGTTTCAACCGATAACCAATATTGCTATAAAGGAGATATCTGGGAAGAGCCGACAACCAAAAGCCATTGGCAGAAAAACTTTACTTTGAAAAAATGCGGCAAATATGAATTGACCATTACCTCAAAAGTTTCCAATAGCCTACACAGCTCTGAAGTCCACGGCAGCGTGCTTTTAAACGGGGCGTCAGATTCCGAGACAAGCCCCGGCCTTATTACGATTGATAAAATGGAAACTAAATTAGGCAAAGGCGGAGTCTGCAAGCAAATCAAGCCAATCCAATATAGCTTTAAAACAATTAACAGTAATTTTACTGACCAGAAAAATTTAAGCTTATCTCTGGATTTTAGCGAAAATGAAGATGAAGCTGTTCCCGAGGAAGCCTTTGGCATGAGTACGATACTTATTCCCGATAGCTCCCCCGAAGCAGAGGCTGATATACAAGCAAGCCTGGCTAAAGCCAGACAGTACAATAATTATGAATGCAATTATATTTCCGATTACGCTGATTTCCCCGGAATAGAAATTACCCAGGATTCTTGGCTTTCTGATTTTTTGGCCATGCATATGGATGAAGGAACGAACGGCACCAATGAAACACTTTCCGCCATAATAGAAATAAAAGATTGGGAAATTGTCGGCCAGGGAGGAGTCTGGGCGCGCAAAACTTACCAACGCGAAAAACAAATCTTTAACAGCGCATATACCGAAGATACGGTGATTGAATTAAAAGTATTGGATAAATAATCTCTTTATAAACGGCATTTCTAAATAAAAATCGCCCCCGAATTCCGGAGACGATTTTTAATTTTCAGAGACGAGCTTATTTTTTAATATAAGAAACCCCGACGATAGGGGTGGCGGTATTAATAGTGACGGTAAGCGTGTACTTACTCCCTTCATACATAGCTGTGCCAACATTGCTGTCAACATGCTCTATAGTTGTAGTATAGCCCATATCTTTCAAGGCCTTGGTAACGTTAGGCAATTCTGCCGGAGCCGGTTTTTTAGAAGGTGTGTATTCAACTAGTAATGACCCGGCGCCATAAACATCATTACTGTATCCGGTTACTTTTAAATCGCCAAAAATATTTTTAAGAATCGGCCTGATTTCTTCCTCGGTTTCCAAGGCCGGCGAGGCAGGCAATTCCACTTCAACCGCCTGTTTAAAATTTTTCCCGGCTTCCTTGTCTGAACTGACTGTCCCGCCTGTATTGGCCGCGGGGTTGCCGCCGTCATCATTACCGCCCGAAGAGCCGGGGGATGATTTTTGGCCACAGCCGGTTAAGGTAAAGATGAGTATTATGGCCAGGCCAAAAAAAGCAATTTTTGAGGATTTTTTCATACTCATAAATTTAATAATTAACATTTAATCTTGATAAGATTATTATACAATATTTATCTTTTATTGAAAAGAATTTATCGGCTCGGGGATCAGCGAAGCCCCCCCCTAACAAAGGCCCGTCTCTCCGCCAGCTGGCGGATCGGCCGAGGCGGAGGGTAAAGGGGATTTACTCTCCCCCTTTAACAAAGGGAGTTAGGGGGATTTAAGGAGTTAGGGGGATTTTACGTTAAACCCCCTTAATCCCCCTTGCTAAGGGGGACAACGTTGCGTCGCCCCCTTTCGAAAAGGGGGTTGGGGGGATTTCGTCGTGCGGCTCAAATGGTGGAAATGAGCCGCGGCCGCGGGTCACCTGATCCGCGAATCAACCGGCAATCTGGTAAAAGGGGTTATTAGCCGGCCCAAACCGCGTTAATTTCCCTTCTTTAACCAATTGGCTTAAATAGCGCGTGGCCGTAGCGTCCGAGACGCGCAAAAGTTTTTGAATATCGTTATTCGTAATTTTTCCCTTACCCCGCGCCAATTCTAAAATCTTCTCCAACTTTTTCCGTTTCCGAAACTGAATCATCTCTCTGGCTCGCGCTAATAGCGCAGATAAACCAGATGGGGTGGGCTTGTCCTCCGTAGTCCCACCGAGTGGGACGAAAGAGGAGGGATTTTCGGTTGGTGAAACTGAAATAGGTTCCGGTATCGGCGAAGTTCCTCCATCTTTTTGAAGAGGGTCAATTGGTTCTGGGGTTGGTGCCGGCTGCACTTCGGGTGTAGCAGGTGTTGAGGTAGCCTGCTGTGAGTTTATCGAAGGGTCTTGATTATTTTCGTTTGGCATAGGATTATTTTATAATATTCGCTTCCCCTAATTCCCTCCTTAGTATATATTTTAATTATAACAAAAATCGCCGAGTATGGCGATTTTTGAAATCATTTTTTTATAATCCGCTTACATTTTTAATTAAGCAGTTTTTCAATCTTTTCCCCCCATCCTTCCCTATGGATTATCCTGTCCTTCTGAAGATTTTTGTTTAAGATCTCTGCTTTCGTCATCTTCGATAAGTTTCTCCAATCTTTTTCAAAAATATAGGTGGCATTACCGTAATAAATACTTTCCAGCAGATACAAATTTCTTTCTGTAAATCCCATAACTATATATCCGCTAAAACCTGCTTCGCCGACAGCATACAAGCTTGGCTTATAACTATTAATAATCTTTAATCTATTTTCAGTTACGCCAGCATTACCTCGCTCAGATTGCTTAATTAACGGCTCTAAATCTTTTTCCAGTCTTTTCCATGGGTATTCCCCGCTCGGCAATATTCTCCAATTTAACTTTTTTATTGGCATTTTAAATAATGACTCGAATTTCTCATCAAACGTTTTACATTCTCCAAAAATTTCAAGTATTAAATTAACGACATGCACAATAAATTCTTCGTCTTGAGAATTATAAGTATATATTGGAGTAATAATAATTTTTTCACCCAACTTATTTTCTGTAATTGTTAATTCAACTCCGGGAGGAAAAATAAATGTTCTGGGATAACGCTTATAAGGAATATCAACTATCTTTGACATTTCTTCAGTATCATAACGACCTCTCCATTCGGTCCAATGCCATTCTGCCTGTCGATAAGCAGTTTCCATCGGCCGATCTTTATGAATAATATTTTTCCCTTCAGCGTTATACCCTGTAACCGGGCCGACTATAGAAGGCAGGACGGTTGCGCCAATTTGAGTATCGGAAAATCCAATTTTCTGGATTTTATCCTTAAATCTATCAATATTATCCACGCCAAAAACAATTTTTTGGCCTCCTTTTATAAACGGGAGGTTGGGTTTAACCGATCTTATTCTTCTTTTCTTAATGAACATAAATTTTAACAAGATATTATCCGCTTGTAGGTTGGACAATATTTTGTTATTATTAAATTAGAAGGAAGAGCGGCCCGGGTGAGGACAAGTTTTGTCCAACACCCGAAGCCGTTCTTTTTTAACTAGTACGATTACATTCGGGATCGTACCTGTTTATTAGCTCTTTTTCTCTTCGCTCGGAATCATCGGTTTCTTGATTAGGAAAGTAATTTATACTTTTCCTATGAAGACAAGGGTTCTGAGGATCGGGGTGCTCGGACAATCTTTGACGTAGATTATCGGCTCGCCCAGCATAGATAACTCCATTTTCTGAATCGGTTTCTGCCAAAAGATAAACTCCCTCGGAAGTTGGGGCTTTATCTATGTTCCCCGGAAAATCATACCAACCGTACATAAGCTTAATTTTATAGTCTTTCGACCTTAATTATTAGAATCAACTTTAGGGCAGTTTGCTTAGCGTCCATAGTTGACGTATTTAAAAAATTTTTGATATTGAAAAAATTTGACGGGGCAGTACTTTCCGCCAGCCCGATATACTTTAAAATGGATTAGGAACTGTTGCGACTACAACACCTTGTATTTGAAAATCGTCTGTAAGAATAATTGGTTTATGCTCTTTATTAGTCGATTGCGGTTTAAGAACGATCGCTTCTTTGGCGGGATAATACTTTTTTATAGTTGCCTCATTATCAATGAGAGCTACCACTTTATCGCCTGGCTCGGCAACCTGTTGCTGCCGGACAAGAACAATGTCGCCGTCATTAATACCTGCCCCGTTCATAGAATCTCCGTCGGCATGCAAGAGGTAATATCTTGAGCCGGGTTTAGCTAAGGAAACTGAAACTGGAATAAAACCCTCTATATTTTCTTCGGCGGTTATTGGTAAACCGCATGCGACAGTTCCGACCAGCGGCACATTTACCGTTTGAG
This sequence comes from Patescibacteria group bacterium, assembly GCA_028711415.1. Taxonomy (GTDB): domain Bacteria; phylum Patescibacteriota; class Patescibacteriia; order Patescibacteriales; family JAQTRU01; genus JAQTRU01. Next base: position 5,317 of record JAQTSG010000029.1, read on the forward strand.
CATGCATAGAACCAAAATTCGGACCTGCACCCAGTTGATAGTTCCCTAACTTTAATTTCTTTATAATTCCCTTCTTCCTAAGCTGTTCAAGAATATCCTGCGCTGACCGGGGCGATTTATAATCCAAGGCACCCATAAGTTCTCTAACCGAGGGGGTTCGTGCTTTATGAATTAACCAATTCCTTATATGTCTAATCGCTTCTATTTCTTTTGGCGTAAAATCTATTTTATCCATATACTTTGTATGGTACAGTATGGATTAAATTTTGTCAACCCCGGCTTTTCCACAATTTTTCCCTCCCCTCTGTCAAACCCAAAAATCCGCCCTTTCAGGCAATAAAAAAAGGTCATCCTTTGGGGGATAACCTTTCTACTGCTTTACGAATGAGCTCTTGATTGCGGAGATCAGAATATGTACCTTATTCCCTGCTGCGCCCAGCCGTAGAAACCGCTGGCATCCTGACTCTGCCAGTTATCGGCATAGTGCATGAGCAACATCCTGCTCTTCACTTCTTCCGGCAGGGTTCTTAAATCGGCTAAAGGCGCGTGAACGGCGCCGGGGAAAAACTGGACGTCATGGAACATCATTTCCGCCCGGGAAGCGTACAGATTGATAAGGTCCCGGTCAAACTTCGTATCCCCGGAGATGAAGACGCGGCCGTCAATGAAGAGGCCGAAACTCACGAAAGAGGCCTCCCAGTTTTCCGCCTGCTCCGGAATATGATTGGTCCGGAATATCTCGAGATGGATGCCGCCGACTTCCACCTCAAAAATTTCCCGGGGCTGGTTGGTTTTCCACGTCGGCCTGATAACGCGGAAGTAGTCGCTGAACGACAGCCTCCTGGTGTCTTTTTCCTCCTCGTTATATTCCAGGCCGCCCCTCAAGGTGTAATCCCACAAAATCCTCTGGTACTCTTCAGATATTACCATGCAGAGTTTCGGCTTGTTTAAAAACCTTTGGCCGACATAGCGGTTCGTCAGGGCCAGGCATTCAATCCCGCCCACATGGTCGGCATGGGAATGGGTCGGCAGGATGAACTCCAGGTCGGTAACCTTAAGGCCGGCTACCTCGGCCAAAGCCTTGGGGCCGGTCATGCCGAAATCAACCATGATATGCTGATCGCCCTTGATGATCAGAAAATTCGTTTGGTTGTGCCCAAGAGCGAAAGCCGAACCGACGCCGATGAAAACTATCTCCAGTCTCCCGTCGTTGGTTAAACTTAACGGGGTATTGGCCGGATCAATAATGCGCCCTACTTCCATGGAAAAACCTCCTTTAACGGGTGAAATTGTATGGCAGGGATAAATTGTAAACAGCAAAAAACGATTTGATATAGAAATATATCTTAAAATAAAGAAAGTGTCAAACCCAAAAACCGCCCTTTCGGACGGTTTAAAGTTATGCGATATGAGATGCACGTTATTTTACTTTTAATTCTTTCTTTACCTTTTCAATAATTTCTTCAGTGGTGAAATGCGCCTTGATTAAATAATCATTGGCCCCGAGGCCAAGGGCTTTTTTAACGTCTTCTTCCTGCCCTAAATTAGAAAGCATAATAACCGGAGTTTTACTTATTTTCTTATCTTTGTTGGCCCGAATTTTCTCTAAAACTTCAAAGCCATTGACCGTCGGCAGGATTATGTCCAGTAATATTATATCCGGCTCGATCTTTTCCAGATTCTTTAGGGCTTCTTCGCCGTCAAGGATTTCAAAGACCTGAAAACCCTCTTTAGTTAATTTCTTGGCGCAGATATCTCTTAAAAAAGAATCATCTTCCACTAATAAAACTTTTCGCCCGTTTTTATTAGCGGCATTGGCGCTTTCTCTCGGTTTTATTTCCGCTTCGCCTCCGCCTTGTTTCCCCTTTCCATTAAGATATTTTTTTACCTTGGTTATAACATCATCAGGGTTAAATTTGGTCTTAATTAAATAATCAACCGCCCCCATTTTTTTTATTTTTTCAAGCTCCACCGGCTGGCCCGAGTTGGATATGATTATAACCGGGATTTTTATTTTCTCTTCCTCCATTTTCTCAAGAACTTCATAACCGTTCATCTTAGGCATAATAATATCGAGTAAAACCATGTCTGGTTTCAGCTCTCTCACCTTATTTAACCCGTCCCGGCCGTCGGCCGCCATAATCATATCATACCCCTCCTTTTTTAATTTAGATTCAAGGACATCCGCAAGGACTTCCTCGTCTTCAATTATTAAGATTTTTGTTTTGTTGTTAGCCATATAATTATATTTAATAATTATTCTTATAAATTTTTAGTTATATCGGATATCGGCAGACTAAAATATACTTCCGTTCCCTTTCCTTCCTCGCTCTTAATGCCGATTTGCCCCTTATGTTTTTCAATTATATTTTTAGCGATAAACAGGCCCAGCCCCGTTCCTTCGGTCTCCACGCGCATGGCGTTCGCGGCTCGGAAAAACTTGGAAAAAAGTTTTGGCTGGTCCGCCTTAGGTATGCCTACTCCCTGATCTTTTATTGATACTTCTAACGCCTTATCTTTATCTGAAACCCGCACTTCTATCTTAATCTGGCCGAATTCCGGAGTATATTTTACGGCGTTATCAAGTAAATTCTGCAGAGCCAAATTAATTCTTTCCGGGTCCATGAAAATTTTCGGCAATTTTTTCGGTTTATCTACTATTAACTTTAAATGCCCCTTAGTAATCGGGCTCGCCAAATTTTCAACAACATTGGCTAAAACTTCCTGAAAATTACTGAACCGGAAATTGAAACCAAACCGGCCTTCCTCAATACGGGAGATGTCCAGTAAATCATCAACCAATCTTATAATTCTTTCATTGCTTTTATATCCCTTAGACAGCAGCTCGGTTTGTTCATTGTTTAGTTCTCCCGCGTCCCCTTCCAAAACCATTTTTACAACCCATTTTATGGCTGACAAGGGAGTCCTTAATTGATGGGCGGCGATAGAAACGAATTCCGACTTTAATTTATCAATCGCCGTCTCGCGTGTCAAGTCAAGAAATATTTTCATTACTCCTAGATATTCGTTATTCCCTCCGATTACTTTTGAAGTAATTACTTTATATACCAATTCTTCACCGTCATAATTAATCCGCAATTCTTCCGTTTTGGGACTTGACGATCCGTTATCCTTTAATTTATATAAAATAAACTTATTTCTTATGACGGGCTTAAAATTATTCAGATTGAAATTATCCTTGTTTGAAATTTCTTTTCCCAGGTCGGATAACTTTATACCCAAAAATTTCTGCGCGGCCGAATTAAACAAAGTTATTTTATTATCTTTGTCAACAACGATTATCGGGCTATAGATATTAGAAATAATCGCCAGGGTTTTATCCTTTTCTTCCCGGACATCCTCAAGAATATTAAGCAAAGCTTTTCTTGATCCCTCGGATTTTTTATCCGCTCTTTTCAGGTCATTAAACGCTTTCGCCAGTAATTTCTCCGACTCTTCCAGCTTTTTAACTTTCTCGTCAAGTTTAACATTAATCCCGGTAAGTTCGAGGTCCCTTTTTACCAGCAGTTTAGCAGTTTCATCTAATTTAATCAACTCCTCCTGCCGCAGGCGGTTCCCTTCCTCAAGATCTTTCGTCCTGTCTTTAACCTGCGCTTCAAGAGTCATGGCTAATTTCTCTAACTCTTTAGTCCTGTCGGCAATCCGAACTTCAAGAGAGTCTTTTACTTTTTCCGCCTCCTCTTTGGCTTTCTTTAAAGAAAAGTTCATTTCAATTAAATTTTCCGTGCTTTTCCCAGAAAAATAGCTAAAAACTATGACCGCGATAAAAATCGGAATGATAGAGGAATTTGAAATTTTTCCTTCAGTGAAATAAGAAAAAATAATAGCGAAAGTGATTAAACCAAGGCTTATTATCACGTACTGGGTAAACGGGCATCTTAAAAAACTCAACTCGCAGAAAAAGCACCTTTTTCCGGGAAAGTAGTTAAGACTTTTTACGAGCCAGCAATTCTTATTAATATAGCCCTGGGATCCCATTTGCTTTTGTCGATTGCTTTTTTCTTCGGACATTTTTTTTAATAACAATTTATACCCCTAAAAATATAGAGGAATATGCTAAAGGTAATTTTTATTTTTTACTTAGCAAAAAATTTTTTAGCGACAGCGTACGCCATAGACGCCACGCAGAGTCCGGCAATGCCCGCCAGAAAGAATAACAGGGAGGTGATAAGCACCAGATACCATCCCAAACTGACAAATTTTCCCGAATAGATTAAAATCGAACCGACAAGAATGAATAGCGCCGCCAAACTTGAAGAAAAGCAATTTTCTCCGAAATCTTTGGGCATTAGATCGGATTTATCTCCGAATATTTTCCGTAAAAATCTTAAATGAATCTGGTAAAACAGATTCAAATTCACGGAAAACGCGGCCAGTATTAATAATCCGGCCGTAATGAACGCGAGCCAGACGTTATGCGTCATAAACGCCGCCAAAGACAAAATCCCATACATATTTCTCCCGAATTTGAGAGAGCTGTCGCAAGTTAAACAAATTCTCGGCATATTATTAAAAGTTAAATATTCGACCTTTTTAATCTTTCTTCGCTCTTTTTTCCTTAAAATATATCTAGTTAGTTTTTTCTTTTAATTTTTTCAGCTCTTTAATTTTTTCTTTAAGCTCAATCATTTTTATTTCCCGACCGACGGTTAATTCGTGAAATCTTTCAAGCTCGTTAACTCTTTCCTGAAGCTCCTTCGTCCTTTCTTTTACTTTTCCCTCAAGCTCTTCCGTTAATCTCTTTAATTCTTTGGTTCTGGCCTCAACTTTTGTTTCCAAGACGGCTTTAGCTTCCTCTAGGCCAGCTTTGGATCTTTTCAGATCCTCAAACATTTTATTAAAAGTATCAATCAATTTACCGATTTCAGTCTTGGATTTAACGTTAATTCTTACATCCGAATTCCCTTTTCCGATTTCCTCGCAGGCCAAAGTCATCTCCCTCAAAGGATTAATGATATAATTGCGCAACAATAAAAATGTCACCAAAATAATCAGCAATAATATCCCCGAAGTTGTCGCGATGTCGCGAATAAATATTGTCCTTATAACTTCTTCAATATTAGCCAGAGAAAATCCTATCCAGATTGTTTTGTCATCATAGCCCGGGTAAATAATTGTTTTTATTTTTTCCTCGTTAAAAACCTCGTCTCTGACTACCACTTTTTTACTGGTGGTTAATTCTTTAAAAATCGGATCTTCTATTGTTTTTCCGTCTTCTTCCGCTATCGTGCTTTGTTTTATGGTTCCAAAACTATCAACCACCCTGATATAGCGGATATCTCTGGCCTTGGCAATCTCCGTGATAAAAACTTCTTCTACTCCGGAAACCAGCGCCGTCCGGTAAAACCAAAGCAAAAAGGACGAGGAGGTTATTTCGTTTATGCCTGAAGCTAAAATTACCTTCTCGTCAATAGTCGTCTGGATTAAATCTTCCTTGTGCTGAGTTATGGAAAAATAAATAGAGGTAAAAATTCCTAAAATCAATACCAAAAATATACCCAAAACAACATAATATAATGAATATTTTCTCATCATATTTTTAAAATATTGGACAATCTAAAATCTCATTCTAACTATTAGAGTTTAAAATAAAAATTCTAACTCCAGCCCCGCCCTTGGCCAAGGGCGGGGCTGGATAATATTTCTACTTCAAGATATATTGGTCCGCGGCGAAAGAACTTGTTTCGGCCGGAGTGGCGACAGAGCTGTGGAAAGCGTGGATTAAATGAATCTTCTTATTTAACATCTTGGCGTACCTTTTTGGATCAAAAGATGTCTTTGCCCACTCAACTGAAGATATGGTGCCGCCGGCGTTAATGGAGAGTACCGGAGATTCCACATAGCCGGACAAAAAGACTCCTAATTCATACGGCGCGACTATTATCGGATCATAAGTCTTGCTCCATTGCTGCAGGTCTTTAACGGACATGTGGTCAAAATGGCCGTGAGTCAAAAGGATCATATCAACTCCTCCGAATTGGGTTATGTCTTTATATTTCGGAAGAAGAGCGGCATTAAACTGCATTGACGGGTCAATAAATATTCTGGTCCCGTCCGGAGAGGTAAAGAACCAGCTGCTGCCGCCCAGAAATAAAACTTTCACTCCCATTATTTCTTTCTCGTCTCCTGGTTCAAAAACCGCCGGCTCGGCCGCCACCTGATATTTATCCAAAGCTCCGAGGAAAGTATTGACGTCCGCGTCAACCATCGGGCAGCTGGTCTTGCCGTAATGGATCGGCACGACATATTTAAGCCCGCCGGGGTTTATGACTGAAGCGGCAAAAGCGGCGCTGTCCGTGCCCATGGTATAAACATCGCCAATGGGCCGGAAGGCAACGTCAGCTTTGTAATAATCTCCGACGACAAACTTCATGTCATAGGTAAGGGCCGTATCGCCGGCAAAATAAAATTTAGCCCCGTTTTCAAATTCAAGCACGTAGCCGACCGCGTTTCCCACATAGACGTAAGGGGTCGATTTATTATTTAAGGTTTGTATCTCGCTCCCCATTTTTTGCGTTACTTCCTGCAAGGTTACTCCTAATTTTTTCGGGCCGGCATCGGCTAAATAAAGGGCCCAAACCGAAATCACCAAAATTATAACCATTCCTATCGCATAAATTACTTTGTTCATAATTTTTTATTTAATTATTTAATTCACCATCCCATCCGGGCTATTTTTTTAAAACCGCGATGGCGTTTGATTCAACCAGTTGAGCCTCGCCGTAGAGACCCGAGACCTCAACAAAAGTCATGGCCTGGAATCCTTTGGGGAAATATTCGCGAATAAGTTTGGCGGCCGTGTCATTATAGTTTCCCGCCTCGTTTCCGCTCCGGGTTTTCGGACAAACGAAGTTCTGGAGAAAAACAACGTCATCCGTAGTGGCGCCGTAATTGGCCAGCACCGCCTTAATATTCTCTAAAACAGCGCGGAACTGCTGCTCAAAATCGCCCATTAAAAATTCGGGCATGCCGTTGGCGTCCACTTCCTGGCCGTGCGCCATCTGGCCGGCAACAAAGATCATATTGCCATTTTTAACGCCCTGGGCATACGACCAGTCCTTTTCCCAGACGGCGCCGAACCCGAACTTTTCCGGCGCGAATGACCGGGTAAGATTATCTCCCCAAAGCCACCCGGCCCAGATAACAACCGCGACTATAACCACAACGATCAAGCCAATAAAAATTTTTTTAGTCATAATTTTTTAATGAATTACCCCACCGCAAAGGGATGGGAAATAAAAAACTTAACTTAATAAATTTAGTTATAATCGACCTTTTAACCCCGCTTAGAAAAATTTATCTCTGCCGGGGTTTATTTGTTATATTAATTTAAATTTTTACAAAGAGTTCTTATATTATTATAACACATTTTAAACAAATCCGCATATATTTGTTTTTATAGTAGCTTTTAGGCGCTGGCTTTAGGTACTAGATATTGGATTTAGAGTTGAATATTTGGTATTAGAAAATTATTTTTAAACAATCCCATAAGAGAAGAGAGCGTTATGCGCCTGCCTGCGCAGGCAGGTTATGCGTTATACGTTTCAGTTCTTCCCTCACCACCTTCCGGTCATCCCAGGCAATTTTTTCTCCATTAGCCAGGCAAATCGCCTGTTCGCTTCCTTTGCCGGTTATTAAAACAATATCGTTTTCTTCGGCTAAAGATAAAGCTTTTTTAATGGCTTCACGGCGGTCCAAAATCTTAAATATTTCTTTATTTGATTTAACGCCCTGCGCCACCTCGTTAATAATCGCCTGCGGGTCTTCATCGTACGGGTCTTCATTGGTAATTATTACATAATCGGCGTTGCGTCCGGCTAAAGCCCCTAATTTGGGACGCCGAGCTTTGTCCCGCCCGCCTCCGGCCGAGCCCAGGACATGGATAATTTTGGCGTGCGGAATTAAATCTACGGTTTCATAAAGTTTAGCCAGGGCCTTGGGCTCAAACGCGTAATCCACAATCACGGTAAAAGTCTGTCCGGCCTTAATTTCTTCCAAGCGCCCGGGCACGCCCGCGATATTTTCCAGGCCATCTTTAATTTTTTTTAAATCAATTCCCTCGGATAAGCCAACGCAGACCGCGGTCATGGCATTAGTGGCGTTAAACTCTCCTAAGAGTTTTAAATCTATTTTCTGGCTATTAACGGAAAAACTTACGCCGGCAGCGCTTGTCTTTACTTCCCCGTATTTTATTTCTTCTACCTCGGCCATTGCCAAATTTTTAGTTTTACCGTAAGCCATTTTTTCCTGCGCCGGAAAGCTTAAAAAATATTTGGCTTCCTTATCATCGCCATTAACAATAATTTTTTTCTTCACGCGGTTTAAGTCTATTTTTTTAATTCCCGAGTCCGACTGGCAGATACATTTTCCATCATTGGCATATTTTATTTTTCCTCTTTTCAAATGCTTAAATAATTCCGCCTTGGCTTCTCGGTAATTGGCAAAACTGCCATGAGATTCAAGATGCTCCGGGTAAAGTCCGGTAAAAACCAAGGTGTCGTAATTTATAAAGCGGTGCCGGAATTGTTTTATTCCTTCCGAAGTTGTTTCCACTAAAGCGTATTGGCATTTGTGGGTAAGCATCCGCCGCAAAATCTTTTGGGTAAAAAATCGGCCCGGCATAGTCATTTTTTTGTCATTTAGCCATTCTTTTTCTCCGTCGCTAAACATGGCCGTGGAAGTAAAACCCACCTTATAACCGGCGGCTGTTAACATCTTGGCAATCAGATAGATGCTGGTGGTTTTACCGGTCGTGCCGGTTACGCCGATAACAATTAATTTCTCGCTCGGCCAGCGATAAACCAAAGCGGCGAGGAAGCTTAAAATAAAATGATAAGCCGGCTGCAGGGCCTTAAACAGTTTGCGGGGTATTAGTCTTTTTATTATATACAAAAGCTTGTCCATAAAAAATCGGAAAAATAAAAGATAAAAAATAAAAGATAAAAAGTGTTTGTAAAAATTACTCATCCCGCCCGCGGCGGGATTCATAATTTTTAATTTTTTATATTTTATTTTTTATTTTAAAAAGTCCTTCGGACTTTCCTCACCATTTTATAAACGCTGTACCAGCCGGAATTAAAAATTAAGTCAAAAGTTCCGGGATAATTTATCTCTTTTCCCCCAAATCCATTTTTAAATCTCGTTACCCCCGGCCATTTCTTCTCGTCAATTCCGAAAAAATCATAATATTTATAACCCATTTTTTTAGCCATTTTTATGGCGTGCCACTGCAAGGCGTAAGGCGCCATTAAATTGCGGTCTTTATCGGACGAAGCCCCGTGCATGTAGGTAGTGGTATTGCCGAAGAAAGAAAAAATTCCGGCAGAAATATCTTTGCCTTTATGCTGGGCAAAAAATAATTTTATAAAATCTCCACCAACCTTTAACATCTCCTTGTAATAATCTATGCCATGTAGCCGGAAACTATCTCTATCACTCGTCTCACCCATCAGCTGCCAAAATTTATCAAAACTTTCAATTCCCGTTTCCACCACTTTTATTTTTTTCTTTTCCGCCAGCCGAATATTATATCTGGTTTTCTGATGCATCTGGCTTAATAATTCCTCTTCGGATTTGTCCAGATTAAGAACCAAGGTTTTACTCGGCTGGACGTCCAGAGTCTGTTCAATTATCAATTTACAATTTTCAATTTTCAATTGCGGCTCTAATCGCATAAACATTACCCCTTCTTTTCTGGCTATTTCCTCAACTTCTTTAAATAACAAATCAAGCGCTAATTGATAATTACTAATTGATAATTGCGAATTGACTATCGGTCCTCTTGGGCAGTAAAAATAATTTTTGCCCATAGGCAGAACTTTTTTTACAATCGTAGCCGCGGCTACCAGGTTCCCGCTTTCTTCCACTCCCAAACGAAAAACTTTCCCGGCCACTCTTTCCTGAAAACTTCCCCAGGGGAAACTCTGCAAAAACTGGCTGTATTTTTGCCCGGCCAAGAAATCATTAAGCTTATTTTCTTCTTTTATTTCAATAATCTCCATCCCGTTAGAAGTCTTAATTATTTTTATGATTTATAATTAAATTTAATAATTTATTTCTGTTTATTGCTTATACTCGCTAGATTACCCGCTAAACTTCTAACGGGATTCATACTTGTTATTATAACATAACCACCAAAAAGAAAAGAGAGCGGCCAATCCACTCCCTTTCAAATTGCCCCCTTTCGTTAAAGGGGGTTAGGGGGATTTTTCTCCCCCTTGCTAAGGGGGAGGTAGGAGGGGGTGGGATGATTAGAGAAAAAACAAAAAGA
>JAQTSG010000030.1 GCA_028711415.1 Patescibacteria group bacterium
AAACAGCGCTTAAAGGATTTTGCCAAAGCTTTGGCCGAAGCTAACTTAAAGATAAAATTCAGCTGTAATGCCAGAGTGGATATTTTTGATGAGGAAATGGTAGAAATATTAAAAAGCTGCGGCTGCCAATTTATTAACTTCGGTTTTGAATCTTCAAGTAATGAGGTGCTTAAGCTGATGAATAAAAATACCACCGCCGAAGAGAACATTAAGGCGCTGGAGATTGTTAAAAAAAGCGGCGGTATCGGCATGGGGTTGAATTTTATTTGGAATAATCTCGGCGATAATGAAGAAACTTTAAGAAAAAATGTTGAGTTAATTAAAAAATACAATACTTATTATCAGTGCCGCACTATCAGGCCGGTTACGCCTTACCCCGGCTCCGATTTGTATTATAAATTAATAGAGATGGGAAAATTAAAAGGGCCGGAAGATTTTTTTAAGAGATTTAAGAATTCTGATTTAATCCTGATAAATTTAATGGATTTGACGGACGGAGAGGCCTACCGGGCGCTGCTTAAAGCCAATTCCGAGTTGATTCGAGATCATTACGAGCATATCGGTGGCGACATGGGCGAAGCCGAATATCTAATCCAACAATTTAGCGACCTATATTCCGGCAAAATCACTAAATTTCGGGGCGCCAGACATTACGTGAAGAAAAGTTAATTACTATTAATTCGGCAAATAAAATAATGAAAAATATTAGAATAATTCCCAGATTAGATATAAAAGGGTTTAAGGTAGTAAAGCCGGTCCAAACCGAGGCCTTAAGAGTGGTCGGCGATCCAAAAGAGATGGCGCTTCGTTATTACCAGGAAGGCGCGGACGAACTAATTTATTTAGATATTGTCGCCAGTCTTTATCAGCGCAATTTAGACTTTGATTTATTAAAATCGGTTACAGAAAATATATTTATTCCCATAACGGTTGGCGGCGGCATAAGGAGCATTTATGACATCAATAATGTTTTGCGATCAGGCGCGGATAAGATAGCGATTAATACTTACGCCGTAAAACGCCCTGATTTTATCAGCGAAGCGGTGAAGGAATTCGGCTCCCAGTGTATTGTCTTATATGTTGAAGCTAAAAAACGGGCTGATGGCAGCTATGAAGTTTATACTGACGGCGGCCGGGAGAAAACCGGACTGGAAGTAATCGGCTGGATAAAAAAAGCCATTAAGTTAGGCGTCGGCGAAATCTTAATCACTTCAATTGATAAGGACGGAACTAAGGGCGGGTATGACCTTAATCTATTAAAAAAAATCAGCGGTTTTTCGCCGGTTCCGGTGATTGCTCATGGCGGCGCCGGCAGTCTGGGTTCTTTAAAAGAAGCGATAATTGAAGCAAAAGCCGACGCCCTAAGCGTCTCTTCCATTTTTCATTACCGTAATTTTTCTATCGCCGAAGTTAAAGAATTTTTGGCGGGTAATAATATTAAGGTAAGAATTATATGATCCATAAGATAAAAATAGTTATCATAGATTATGGCGTTGGCAATTTATATAGTTTAGTAAGGGCTTTTAAATTTTTTGGTATTGAGGCGGTTGTTACCGAAGAGGTAAAGGTATTAAAACAAGCGGACGGGATTGTTTTGCCTGGGGTTGGCTCGTTTGCCGCCGGGATGAGGGGGTTGGAAATGCGAGGTCTTATAGAGAAAGTAAAAGAGATGGCCGGAGAAAATAAACCGATGCTCGGCATCTGTTTAGGCGCGCAAATAATGTTGACCGAGGGCCATGAATTTGGTATCTTTAAGGGATTGGATATTATTTCCGGCCGAGTAGTTCTTTTTCCGGTTTTAAAGGATAAGGAAAAAGTCCCGCAGGTCGGCTGGAATACTATTTCTCCCAGTAAAGAAAATTCCTGGGACGGCACCATTTTAGATTCATTTACTGAAAATGACCAAGTTTATTTTGTCCATTCCTATATTTTAGAGCCGGAATCAAAAAAAAACATTTTAGCTTTAACGACTTACGGCGGCCATACTTTTTGCTCGGTTATTAAAAAGGGAAATATTTACGGTTGCCAATTTCATCCGGAAAAAAGCGGCCGGGTTGGCCTAAAGATAATTGAAAATTTTATAAATTTAGTTAAACAGGAACCCTGTTAGAAATTTAAAGGGGTCCGAATAAATATGATATGCGAATAATGAAAAATAAAATTTCTAACCCCGTTAGAAATAAATTTCTAAGCGGGGCTAACGGGGCGAGAAAAATTGAAGCAAAATATGGCCTGCCGGCGGAAGTAAAGTTTTGCCAGAAATGCGTCATTTCCAACCAAAGGCCTAATTCCGCGGTTGAATATAACCATACTAAAGAAAGCAAAAAGCAGACAATTCATTTTGATGAGAACAATGTCTGCGACGCCTGCCGGGTGGCCGAGAAGAAAAAAAATATTGACTGGCCGGAAAGAGAGAAAGAATTGCTTGAATTATGCAATCGTTATCGCAAGACTGACGGTTCCTATGATTGTTTAGTCCCCGGCTCGGGCGGGAAAGATAGTTTTTACGCCGCCCATGTTTTAAAATATAAATATGGTATGCATCCCTTGACGGTTACCTGGGCGCCGCATATATATACTGACTGGGGCTGGAAGAATTTTGAGTCCTGGATTCATGCGGGTTTTGATAATGTGCTTTTTACGCCGAACGGGAAAACCCATCGCCTCCTTACCAGATTAGCGGTAGAAAATTTATTTCATCCTTTTCAGCCGTTTATTATCGGGCAGAAATCTTTTTCTCCTAAGATGGCGTTATTATATAATATTCCCTTAGTTTTTTATGGGGAGCAGGAAGCGGAATATGGCAATCCGATAGCGGATGCTTCATCAGCTAAGCAAGATTGGTCTTATTTTACAACCGAGGATAAAGCAAAAGTATTCTTTGGCGGCGTGTCAGTCAAAGATTTAAAAGAAAATTATGGCGTTGAAGATAACGAATTAATAGCTTATCTGCCGGCTAACCCGAGCGAGATAGAAGCCAAAAAAATTGAAGTCCATTACTTGGGTTATTATTTGAAATGGCACCCGCAAAGCTGTTATTATTACGCGGCTGAACATGGCGGTTTTGAGGCTTCGCCGGAAAGAACGCCGGGCACTTACAGCAAATACAACAGTCTTGATGATAAAATTGACGATTTCCATTACTGGACGACTTATATTAAATTCGGGATTGGTCGGGCGACTTACGACGCTTCCCAAGAGGTTCGGTCCGGCGATATTACGAGAGAGGAAGGCGTGTCCTTGGTCAAAAGATTTGACGGCGAATTTCCGGAAAGATTTGCCGAGGAAATATTTAAATATTTAAGCATTGCGCCGAAAGATTTTCCTAAAGCAAGCAAAATGTTTAAGCAGCCGATTATGAATAGGGAATATTTTATGCGTTTAGCCGAGCAGTTTCGGTCGCCCCATCTTTGGGCAAAGAAGAACGGGGAATGGAAACTGCGGCACACAGTTTGGAAAGGAGGAGTAAATGATTAAAAAAAATTCTGTTCCCTTAAAACTTAATTTGGGATGCGGCCGGAATGTTAAAAAGGGCTGGGTTAACGTTGATAAAGAGGAAAGAGAAAAAAAACTGGATTTAATTTGCGATTTAGCCAAAAAATTTCCTTTCAAAGATAATAGTTGCGGTTATATCTACTGCGAGCATTTTATTGAACATTTAGATTGGCTGGCCGGCCGAAGATTTTTAGAAAACTGCTACCGTTGTTTAGGGCCCAGGGGTATTTTAAGGCTAGTTTTTCCTGATTTTAAAAAAATTTTTCAGGCTTATCTTAAGCGCGATTTTAAATTTTTTGAACCGGCCGCCCGATGTTTAAACGAAGCTGATTATAAGTATTATCAAAGTGTTTATAACGACCCGGAAAAAATCAGGCGGGAAAGAAAAGATAATCCTCCGCCCGCCTGGCATCTTAGCCGGAAAAAGGAAGACCGGGACAGATTGGAACGGAGAGCCAGAAAATTTAAATATTTAATAGATTATGTTGATTGGTACGCGCATCAGTTTGGCGAGCACCAATGCCTTTATGATGGAGAATCCATAGTTGGAATTTTAAAAGAAATTGGTTTTAGTAAAGTTAAAATAGTAAAACATAAACCGCAGCTTGATTCCGGCGAGGGTAATGGCCGAGTCTCCTGCTTTATTGAAGCGGTGAAATCCGCTTAGCGGGAGATTTAAATTATAAATTATATTATGAGAGAAATAAACAAAAATAGAACGTTAAGCGATAAATTAATTTGCAGTTTTAATGAATTTTATTTTGGTTTAACTGAACCGATTTTACTAAAGTTGGCGCGGCTTAGATACGAAAAAAAGTATGAGAAAAAAAACACGGAGCCGCTTATTAGCGTGTATATTCCGACATACAATCGGGCGGAAATATTAACGCAAAGATCTGTCCCGTCAGTTTTGGCTCAGACCTATAAGAATTTTGAGTTAATTATTCTCGGAGACCATTGTACTGACAAGACCGAAGAATTAGTTTCTAAAATTAAAGATCCCCGGATAAAATTTTATAATCTGCCGACCAGGGGGTACCGCTATCCGCCCACGATCGAGAATCATTGGCTAGCCGGGCCGGTAGTGGCGGCGAACCAAGCCCTAAAAATGATTAGAGGGGAATGGATAGCCCGTTTGGACGATGATGACAGATGGACACCCGATCATTTAGAAGTTCTTTTGCGGTTTGCCCAAGAAGGTAATTATGAATTTGTGTCAACCCAATATATTGAAGAGAGCTTTGGCAAAAGAAGAATCGTGGATGGTGAGCGGGCGCAGGGACCGTATTTTAACATAACGGGCAAGCCGGTAAAAGGAGATAATCCAAAAATCAATGGTCCGCTTACCTGGTTTTATCGCTCTTATTTAAAATTTTTTAAATATAACATAAATTGCTGGCGTAAGATTTGGAACAGAAACAATGATATAGATTTTTCATTGCGTATGTTTTTCGCCGGGGTGCGAATGGGTTTTTTGGAAAAACCGCTGTCTTTTTATGAGCCACGGCCGGGCGAAGAGACCATCGGGCTGGCGGCTTACAAGCTTTCAGAAAATGATAAATTAAAACATTTTGAATTTAAAAAATAAGTCTCGTATGTTATGACTAAAAATACAGTCCTGGCTTATATACCGGCCAGGGCGAGTTCAAAAAGAATTCCCAATAAAAATATCAGAAATTTTTTAGGCAAGCCCCTGATTGTTTATGCTATTAAACAGGCGCTTGCTTGCGCTTTTGTTGACCGCGTCATGGTTGATACAGATTCCAAAAAAATTGCTAAAATTAGCAAAAAATATGGCGCCGAAGCCCCATTCCTGCGGCCGAGGCATCTAGCCACCGACACGGCCAAGCTCAAAGATGCCTTATTTCATTTTTTGGCGCGATTAAAAAAAGAGGAAAATTACGCTCCGGATTATATAATGATTTTACAAACCACCTCGCCTTTGCGCGAAAAAAAAGATATTTTAGATTGCTGGCGGATGGCGCAAAAAATTAAAGCCAATACAGTTTTAACGGTTTGCCCGACTCATCCAAAATTATATCATCTTGATAAAAATAATTTTTTAAAGTTAGTTAACGGTTCGGAAAAGAAGTCAAACAATACCCAAACCTGGCCCGCCGGCTATATTCTTAACGGTTGTTTTGTTTACATTGTAAAAACCAAGGCATTTTTAAAAGAGAAAAATATTATCACTAAAAATACTAAAGCGATTATTTGCGATAAATGGCGTTCAGTGGATTTAGATACTCCCGAAGAATGGGCGCTGGCGGAAATATTATATAAAAATAAAAAAACGATCGCCTCTCGTATAAAAAAAATATGAACCTCGTTAGAAATTTGGCTAAAAATATTAATAATATTTCTAACAAAGATGGAATCTGGTTAACCAAAAAGAATGACGAAATTTTTAGCGGGGGAATATCCAGAGGATAGATAAAAATTATTATGAAGAAAAAAAATAAAGAAATTTCTAACGGGGTGAAGTTAACATTTTTACAAATCGGGTTAGGGTCAATGGGCAAGAGAAGAATACGCAATTTATTTTCTAACGGCGAACGCCGGATTATCGGCTTTGATATTTCGCCGGAGAGAAGGGAGGAAGCGAAAGCAAAATACGGAATTAAAATTATCGATGACTTAAAGAAACTATTCGCAAAAGATTTTGACGCCATAATTATTTCTACGCCGCCGGATAGCCATGGGGGTTATATTCGCTTTGCTCTTAAAAACAAAAAGCATTTTTTTGTTGAGCATCCGACGAGCGATGATGGCTACAAAGATATTTTTTCCGCCCAGGCCGGAAATTCATCTTTGGTTATGGCTCCTTCTTGCACGTTGCGTTTTTACACGCCGATCAGAATGATAAAAAATATTTTAGAGAAAGGTAAAATCGGCAAAATTTTAGCTTTCGGGTATCATATGGGCCAATACTTGCCGGATTGGCACCCTTATGAAGATTACCGTAAGGTATATTTTTCTAAAAAAGAGACCGGCGCCTGCCGGGAAATGCTGCCCTTTGAATTAATTTGGCTGAATTGGCTGATGAATTCCCGGGTAGCGAATATTAGCGGAACGATTGCGAAAGTTTCTGATTTGGAAATGAAGGCCGATGATATTATTCTGGCGAATTTAAAATATAAAAATGGAATTTTGGGCAATGTGATTATTGATGTAATTTCCAGAAAGCCGTTTAGAACTCTGCGTATTTTGGGATCAGACGGCGTTTTAGAATGGGAAAGGTTTGATTCCGTTATTAAGGTATTTGGGGCTAAATCCGGTAAATCGGAAAATATTTCCGTGCCCAAAGGCCATCCGGAAAAGGGTTATCTCAATGAAGAAGAGATGTATAATGATGAAATTAAGGCATTTTTAGAGGCAATCAAGAGAAAGAAAAAATTTCCGCACACTTTTGTTGATAATCATTATCTTTTAAAAACCCTATTCGCTTTAGAAAAAAGCAGCCAAACGGGCAAAGCTATTGCTTTGGAAAATTATGATAAAAAGAATAAAAATAGGAAATAAATTTGTTGGCGCCAATCAGCCGGTGTTTATTATTGCCGAAGCCGGCGTTAATCACAACGGCAGCTTAAAGAACGCTTTAAAACTGGTGGACGCGGCCGCTGACGCGGGAGCGGACGCGGTTAAATTTCAAACTTTTAGGGCCGAAGACGTGGTTACGGGTACTGGTGAAATGGCAGAATATCAGAAAAGGAATATTAATAAAACCGAGAGCCAGTTAGAGATGCTAAAAGAACTTGAGCTAAAAGAAAAATTTTATCAGCCGATAATAAAGTATTGCCGGAAAAAGAATATTATTTTTCTTTCCACCCCGCACGGCGGTTTTGCCGCCATAGATTTTTTGCAAAAAATAAAGGTTTCGGCTTTTAAATTCGGTTCCGGCGACTTAAATAATTTTCCCGCTCTGCAATACACGGCTAAATTCAAAAAACCAATGATTTTAGGCACAGGTATGGCCACCTTAACCGAGGTGCGCAAAGCCATTGATGTTATTAAAAAAACCGGTAATAATGAAATCATCGCGTTGCATTGCACCACTAATTATCCCTGCCTCTCAAATGAAGTTAACTTGCGCGCCATGCTAACAATGAGACGAAAACTGTCAGTCTTGGTTGGCTATTCTGACCACACGGCCGGAATCCAGGTGCCAATAATGGCGGCGGCTCAAGGCGCCTGCCTAATAGAGAAACATTTTACTTTAGACAAAAATATGTCCGGACCCGACCATAGAGCCTCGCTTGAACCGGCTGAATTAAAGGCGATGGTTGAGTCCATCCGCGAAGTGCCGATAATTTTAGGCTCTAAAATTAAAAAGCCGAATATTAGCGAAGGGCAGATGATTAAAACCGTCAGAAAAAGCATAGTGGCCGCTAAAAACATTAAAAAAGGCGAGATTTTTAGTAAGCGGAATTTAGCCATTAAAAGGCCGGGGACAGGTCTGCCACCGGCGGCTTATTCTAAATTACTAGGCCGTCGGGCGAAGCGGGATATAAAAAGAGATGATTTTATAAAAAAATATGACTACTAACAGGAAAAAAATTTTGGTTATTACCGGCACTCGCGCCGAGTATGGATTATTAAAATCAACCATAGACGGAATCAGGAAAAGCAAAATTTTATCTTTGCGCTTAGCCGTTACGGGAATGCATACTTTAGCTAAATTCGGCCAGACCATTAATGATATAAAAAAAGACGGCGTGCCGATTAATTATGTCGTGCCAATTTCGGAAAAAGATGACATGCTTGGCGCTTTATCTAAAGAAATAAATGGTCTTAAAAATATTTGTAAGCGTGAGCAACCAGCGGCCATTTTGGCATTAGGCGACCGTGATGAAGCGTTCGCCGCGGCCATTGTCGGTGGCCACTTAAAAATTCCGGTTTTGCATATCCACGGAGGGGATGTCACCGGTTATGTTATTGATGATTATATCCGCCACGCCATTACCAAATTTTCCCATTTGCATTTTACGGTTTCCCAAAAAAGTTACGAGCGGGTGATAAAGTTAGGGGAAGAAAAATGGCGGGTGTTTAAAGTCGGGGCGCCGGGATTGGATAATTTACGGCGCGGGCATTATTTTAGCGGAAAATATTTGGCTAAAAGTTTGGGTCTGGACGAAAAAAAGAAATGGTTGTTAGTGCTGCAGCATCCCACGCCTCTGGATAAAATTGTAATTCGCGAACAGATTGTTCCGACTCTTAAGGCGGTCGCGGAAATTCCGGCGGAAAAAATTATTATTTACCCCAATAGTGATACGGGCAGCGAAGTATTTATAAAGGAAATAAAAAAATATCAGCCGCGCGAGGATTTTCATCTCCATAAAAATCTTGACCGGCGCGTTTATTTAAGTTTATTAAAAACTTGCGACGCGCTCGTCGGCAATTCCAGCTCGGGTATAATTGAGACCGGTTTTTTTCATCTCCCGGTCGTTAATATCGGCAATCGCCAGTTAGGACGCGAGGGCGGGCAGAATATAATCCAGGCCAATTACAGCCAGCCGCAAATTAAAACGGCCATCAGGCGGGCGTTAACAGCCGAATTTAAGCGCCGTTGCCACAATTTATCTAACTATTACGGCACTGGCCGAGCAGGTGAAAGAATCGTTAAAATAATAGAAAAAAATATAAACAAGCCGGAGTTATTTTATAAAAAATTTACTTATGCCTAAAGTTGCTTCAATAAAAAACGTTATTTTTTTGGGCCGCAAAGACAGCGCTGTGCCGGCGTTAGAGTATTTGCTTAGCAAAAAAATCAAGGTTAAATTAATTGTGGCGCCGGAGAAAGAAGAGTATCCGCTCACTTTGCGCGCCGCCGCCAAAAAATATCGCATCCCTTTTTTGAGTGACGACCGCCGGCTTTATGATTGGATTATTAAACGGCATCCTTTGACCCGTGATATTGATTTGGTAATTTCTTTTTTGTTTTGGAAAAAAATTAAGGATTCTTTAATAAAATTGGCTCGGGTTGGCTGCGTAAACTTTCATCCGGCGCCCTTGCCTGATTATAAAGGGCGCGCCGGTTATAACACGGCAATTTTAGAACAAAAAAAGACTTTCGGCGTAAGCGCCCATTTTATTGATTCGGAAAATTTTGATAGCGGCCCGATTATTAAGGTTTTACGCTTTCCTTTTGACCCGCAAAAAGAAACGGCGTTTTCTTTAGAGCGCAAGACCCAAATAAAACTCATACAGCTTTTTAAGGAAGTAATTAATTTGCTGCGAAGTAAAGATAAATTGACGTTATTTAAAAATGAAGGCGGGTTATATTTAAATAAAGAGCAATTGGAAAATTTAAAATTCGTTGATTTGGAACATGATAAATTAGAAGACATTGACCGTAAAATCCGCGCTTTCTTTTTCCCGCCATATCATGGGGCAAAAATTAAAGTGCGCGGGGCCGAGTTTACTTTATTAAATGAGGAAATGTTAAATTTAATATACAAATTAATTAAAGGCCATGAATAATTATCCTATCGCCAAGCCATATATCACGGCTAAAGATAAAAAAGGCGTTTTAGCGGTTTTAAATACTGATAATTTAAGCTTGGGCCCAAAATATCGCGAATTTGAGAAAAAATTCGCGGAAAAATTAGGCGTAAAATACGCCTGCGCCGTTTCCAGCGGAACGGCCGGTCTGCATTTATGCATGATCGCGGCCGGTCTTAAACCGGGCGATGAGGTTATAACCACGCCTTTCTCCTTTATCGCTTCCGCCAACAGCATTCTTTATGTCGGCGCTAAGCCGGTATTTGTTGATATTGATCCGATAACTTATAATATTGACGCTCGCAAGATTGAGCAGAAGATAACAAAAAAAACCAAAGCAATTTTAGTGGTTCATATTTTCGGCCAGTCTTGCGATATGGAACCTATTTTAAAAATAGCCAAGAAACATAAGTTAAAAATTATTGAAGATGCCTGTGAAAGCATCGAGGCGACTTATAAAGGGAGAAAGGTCGGCACTTTTGGAGAATCGGCTGTGTTTGCTTTTTATCCCAACAAGCAGATGACTACCGGCGAAGGCGGAATGATTATTACCAATAAAAAAAGAATTTATGATTTATGCTCTAGTTTGCGCAATCAGGGGCGGTCTAGTAATAGGCAATGGCTGGACCATAAATATCTGGGCTATAATTACCGGTTGGACGAAATGAGCGCCGCTTTGGGCATAAGCCAATTGGAAAAACTTGATTTTATGATTGAGAAAAGGAGAAAAATTGCCGGCTGGTATAACGAGATTTTAAAATCTAATATCGATATAATTCAGGCGCCGGTTACGGGAGTTAATAATAAACACACTTGGTTCGTTTATGTTATTAAAATAAAGGGCAAAAAGATTAACCGCGATTTATTAATAGCCAATTTAAAAAAAATTGGCCTTAGCACAAAACCATATCTGCCTTCAATCCATTTATTTGATTTTTATAAAAAACAGTTTGGCTATAAAAAAGGCGATTTTCCGATAGCCGAAGAAGTAAGCGCGTTTAGTTTAGCTCTGCCGATTTATATAGGTTTGACAAAACGGGACTGCGAATATATAATTCATAAATTGTTAAGCGAAGTTATAAAACTAGAAAGAAAATAATATATGATCAACGAATTTAAAAACAAAAGAATATTGGTAACCGGCGGGACCGGCTCTATCGGCTCGGTGATTGTAAAAAAATTACTGCAATTTAACCCGATGCAAATACGTATTTTGAGCCGAGATGAAACCAAACAATATGATCTAATGCAAGAGTTGAATAATAAGAAAGTAAGATTCTTAATCGGCGATATCAGAAATAAAGACCGGGTAAATCAAGCTATGGAAAATGTTGATATAGTTTTTCACGCGGCGGCCATGAAACATATAACGGCCTGCGAGAACGACCCCTTTGAAGCGGTTGAGACTAATGTGCGGGGGATGCAAAATATCATTGATTGCGCCTTATCCAATAATGTCAAGAAAGTAATCGGGATTTCTACGGACAAAGCGACCGACCCGACAAGCGTTATGGGCTGCACTAAATTATTAGCGGAAAAAATTATGTTAGCCCATCATCAGGGGCCGCACCCGACTAAGTTTTGTTTTGTCCGCTTCGGCAACGTTTTAAATTCACGCGGCTCGGTTATCCCTTTGTTTTATAAGCAGATTAAAGCCGGCGGCCCCGTTACCGTAACCGATAAAAATGTTTGCCGCTTTTTTATGTCAATCGATGACGCGGTTAATTTAGTTTTTAAAGCGGCTGAATCAATGCAAG
The DNA here is from genome assembly GCA_028711415.1 of Patescibacteria group bacterium. Taxonomy (GTDB): domain Bacteria; phylum Patescibacteriota; class Patescibacteriia; order Patescibacteriales; family JAQTRU01; genus JAQTRU01. The sequence continues at coordinate 11,754 of JAQTSG010000030.1, forward strand.
ACCGGGAAATCTTTGTGCTTAAAAAGATGGCGGTTTTAAAAATAATCGATTTAGCCCGGGCGATGATTAAAATTCATGCTCCACAGTTCGGTTATGACCCCGAAAAAATTAAAATAAATATTACCGGCTTAAAAAACGGCGAGAGACTCCATGAAAAATTATTAACCAAAGATGAATCTTATTACGCCTTAGAAAATAAAGAGATGTTTATTATTTTGCCGATAATTAGTTTTAATAGGGACGCGACTGTTAAATCAAATAATCATACCCCGTCGCAAAAAAGTAAAATCCGCGATTTTAGCACCGAAGGCAGGAAGGTTTTGTCAGTTAAACAAATAGAAAAATTATTATTAGCAGAAAATGGAAATCTTATAAAGGCTGTAAATAATTTTTATTAAATGCAAATATGAATATTTTTTTAATCGGCTGGGACGATAGCAGTAAAGTTTTTTTAGAAATAGCAAAAAGACTGGAGGATATAGGCCATAAAATAGTTTATTGGTCCGGAGGCAATCGTACTGATTTGTTGGAACAAAATCGTAAAAATTTCCCCCAGACAATTTTTCATAATCGTCTCGACGCGATGTCTTGTCGTCCGGCAAAAGAGTTAGAGGGTATCCAATTCGAACCGCCAAGCGAAGAAATCATAAAAAAATTATATGAAGCCGAATCAATTTTATCAACCTTAAAGCAGTTTGAGAAATTAAAAATAAGCAGTTTCGAGAAAAACAACCTTTACCATCGTTATTTAGAGTATTGGTTGGGCGTCATAAAAAGATTAAAACCGGAAGTAATTATTTTCGCGATGAGTCCGCATAATAGCTATAATTATATTGTGCTTTCTATCGCCAGATTATTAAAAATAAGGACTATTATGTTTGACCACGTTGGCATAAGCGACAGATATTTGTTAATTAATGATTATGTTATCGGCAGCCGGTCTTTAAAAAAAGAAATAGATAATAATCGGGGCAAGCAATACAAAATTGACGATTTAAGCCAGGATATTAAGGAATATTATAAAAAGCAAACGGATGAAGAAAAAGACGCCATTTATCATGACTTTAAAATTCTAAAAAATCGGTATTCCGGCTTTAATTTTTTACTAATTAAAGCAAAAATAATTTTAAAAAGTCTTTTAGATTTGTCAATTTTTAAAAAAACTTACCTGTTTTTTCTGAAAAAATTCGGGGAAAATTTTAAAAAAGAATATGAAAAATTATGCAGTAAGGCGGATTTTGATAAAAAATTTATTTATGTTCCTCTGCATTATCAGCCGGAATGCGCGACCGCTCCTTTGGGCGGAGTTTTCGTTGATCAGATATTGATGATTAAAATATTAGCCGCGGCGATACCGGATGATTGGGAAATATATGTTAAAGAACACCCCAACCAATGGTTGACGCAGGGCTTAAATTACACGCATTTTCGCTACAAAGGCTATTATGAAGCTATAGCCAAGATAAAAAAAGTTAAGATTGTATCCATGGAGACGCCAGCGTCTGAATTAATTAAAAAATCGCGGGCGGTTGCTACGGTTACCGGGAGCGCCGGCCGGGAGGCGATTCTGCGCCAAAGGCCGGCCCTAGTTTTTGCTTATCCCGCTTATCGGTATTTTACCGGCGCTTTTATGGTAAACGATGTCGCTTCCTGCCGAGCGGCCTTAGCTAAAATTAATTCCGGTTTTGCGATAAATCAGCAGGAAGTTATCAACTGCCTCTATAGTTTAGACAAAGTAAGTTTTCACGCTTTTTTTGAAAAAAATATAGAAAATTTATCAAAGATATCGCCGGAAGAAAATACAAAAAATATCTTAGGGGCCATTATAAGCGATCTTGAAAATAATATCAGCTAAAGTCTGCCTGCGCAGGCAGGGCTGACCCGCTCATAATAATTTTATTTAGTGGCGGGAATTATAAAAATATTGATAAAAAAACCAGCGATTATTTTAACCGCCGGCTTTTTTTTATTTCTATTCTATTAAACGCCTTTTCTGCTTATTATCGTAGTAATGGTTTTTAAGATGATAGACAGGTCAAGGTAAATTGACCGATTTTTTATATAGAAGAGATCGTATTGAAGTTTCTTTAAAGTATCCTCCTGGCTCGGGGAGTGGTACTCGCCGGAAACCTGGTCCCAGCCGGTTAGGCCGGGTTTGACTAGCAGCCGTTCATTATAAAAAGGAATTTTTTCTTCAAGCTCTTTTATTAACTCCGGTCTTTCCGGACGGGGGCCGACAAAACTCATTTCCCCCCAAAGGATATTTATTATTTGGGGAATTTCATCAATCCTGGTTTTACGCAAGAAGGAGCCGAATTTAGTAATGCGGCTATCGCCTTTGGCGGTCGGGGAAAAATTATTATTTATAACCGTCATGGTGCGAAATTTAATTATTTTAAAAGGTTTATTGCCCTTGCCGGTTCTTACCTGTTTAAAGAAAACCGGACCTTGGCTTTCCAGTTTTATAACCGCCCCGATAACCGGCCAAAAAATTAAAGTCCCTAATAAAATTAGTAAAGCCAGGACAAAATCATAAAAACGTTTCGCCAAGCCAAACAGGGATTTTCGGCCTTCGCTTAAATTTTCTAAAAACCACATCTGGTTAATTGATTCAATCGGAATCCGGCCGGTTATATTTTCATAAAAATTAGGCAGGCTGGTATAGCTGATTTTTAAAGGTAGGCAGCTAAAAAGAATTGTCCGCAATTCCTCTGACTGATGAGGGTCGGAAGTAAGAATGATGTTAGTGATTTTTTTAGAGATGATAAGTTGATACAGGCGGGAAACATCATTAAAAATCGGGACACCATCAATATTTTCTTCCCCCGTATTTTTATCATTAACCACGAAAGCGACCCTGTAGCCAAGATGCGGTTTTCCTTTTAATTCTCTTATTAATTCCAGCACCTGGTTATTTAAACCGACGAAAGCGATATTGTTTTTCGGCAGATATGATTTAAGCGACCAATTAAAAAATTGCCGCCAAAGAAAAAATAAAACTGCGAAGATTACCACGTAAATAAACAGATTTCTTTTCGGGGCGATATTTATCTGCGGCGTTAAATAAAAGAAAGCGACAGACAAGAGGCCGGCTATAAGCAGACCTTTGCCTGTAAGGCGGAAAAAATTCGCGTTATTGGCAGCCAGATTTAAGTCGTATAAACTAGAAATATAAAAAATCAGAACCCAGGCCGCGAAAATTATGGTAAAAGGCCCGACGTGGCTTTGCCAAAGTTCATTAGTCGGTTTTTCCCAGTAACGGATTAAAAGAGTTAAATAAAGGGAAAGATAAAGAACCCCGATATCGCCGGCCAAGAGGATAATTTTTTTTAATTTATTGTCCATTTTTTAGGTGTTAGGTGTCTAGTGTTAGATGTTAGATATTCATAATTTAGCAGATTTTTGCGGAAAAATCAAGCGGGGTTGGCATTTGCTTAGTTAAAATGATAATGATATAATTTAAGCATGCCAGGCAAAAAGACAGAAGAAAAATTAAATTGGCCTTTAGTCGGCAATAGCCATATTATTGACTTTTTGTCTAAAAGTCTTATCAACAACAAAGTGGCTAATGCTTATATTTTTTTAGGTCAGCAGGATTTAGGCAAAACCACGGTTGCTAATTATTTTGCCAAGAGTCTGCTTTGCCAGAGCAAAGCTAAGTTTAGAAGAGGCGGGGTTGTTTCCCCTTGCGGTGAGTGCGTTTCCTGCCAGGCTTTTTTAAGAAGCAAAAAAGGTGGATCTTTAAAGGAAGGAGAGGAGCCCGGAATAATTCATGGTGATTTTCATTTAGTCAAAA
>JAQTSG010000031.1 GCA_028711415.1 Patescibacteria group bacterium
AATATCAGCGGAAAGCACAGGCGGAAAAAAGTTTCTTCTCTCCATCCGAAACTGGAGCCGATCCTTGCTAGGACTTACGGCGTGGCGATTTATCAGGAGCAGGTTATGGAAATCGCTAAAAGTTTAGCCGGATTTTCCATGGCGGAAGCCGACGTTTTAAGAAAGGCGGTCGGAAAAAAGATTCCGGAACTTTTAGCCAAGCAAAGGGAAAAATTTATTGATGGTTGCGTAAAAAACGGGATTGCCAAAGAGCAGGCAGAAAAGATTTTTTCTTTTATTGAGCCGTTTGCCGGCTATGGCTTTAACCGGAGCCATGCCGCTTGCTACGCCTTAATCGGCTACCAGACCGCTTATCTAAAAGCTCATTGGCCGGCGGAATTTATGGCGGCTCTGCTTACTTCCGACCAACAGAATACGGACAGGATTACCGTGGAAATTGAAGAGTGCCGGAAAATGGGAATTAATATCATGCCGCCTGATATAAATGAATCTTTCGCTTCTTTTACCGTGGTGACGAGCGGCACAAAAGCCAATCAGGCGGTCGGGGAGGCGGAAGAAGTCAGGACTATCCGTTTTGGCTTAAGGGCCGTAAAGACTGTTGGTGAGCACATCGTGGAAATGATCATAAAAGAGAGAAAAGCGAACGGGTCTTATGAAAGTATTTCTGACTTTTTAGCCAGAGTGACGGACAGGGATTTAAATAAAAAGTCTCTGGAAAGCTTAATAAAAAGCGGCGGCTTTGACCGCTTCGGCGAGCGGGGGCAGATGCTTGCTAATATTGACGGCCTGCTTAACTTTAATAAGGAAGTGAGCAAGGCAAAATCAAGCAAGCAGGATAGTTTATTTATTGATGTCCCTAATTTAAAAATGGGAAACGGAATAAAGCTGGCTCCGGCCCCGCCGGCCGAGGAACGGGAGAAACTGGATTGGGAAAAGGAATTATTGGGTTTTTATATTACCGAACATCCGTTTTCCAGCTACGAGAAATATCTGCGGGATATTATTGTCCCCTTGGCCGAATTGCAATTAGCCCTTGCGGATGACTTTAGCCCCTCCGGCCTTTTAGCCGGGAAAGAGAACTCTTCTTCCGGCCAGAACGGAAACGGCGAATCGGTTAATGTTTCCGGAATAATTACCAGCATAAAGAAGATAATCACCCGCGCGAATGAATCAATGTTTTTTGTTAAAATAGAAGACGCCGTAAGCAATGTGGAAGTTTTGGTGTTTCCCCGTCTGTTAAAAGAAACCGCCCATATCTGGCAGGAGGGTAAGGTGATTATCTGCCAGGGAAAAATTTCCACCAAAGACCGGGAAATAAAATTTTTGGCAAACAAGGCCGAAGAGCTGATTTTAGAGGCGATTGAAAATTCCTTAAGTAGTTTCAGGAAAATGCCTTCCAGTAATGGCTTTGCCCGAAGAGGCGGCGGAAATGGTTTTAATAACCACTGGGCTAAGTCTCCGGATAAGGTGGCCGTTTCTTCTCCCGTTAGCCGGCCTTTAGGGTTAATGCTTAATAAAATTTTAAGTCAAGAAGAACTGGGAGAATTGAAGGAGATATTTTTAAAAAATAAAGGAGAAGACAAGGTTTATTTTATCATTAAGGAAGACGGGGGGAAAAACGTTATGGAAACGGGTTTCCGCGTAAGTAATGATAGCCGTTTAAGGGAGGAGATAACGGGTTTATTCGGCGATGGCCTTAAGATTGTGGACAAGAAATAAAAAGTTTGGTATATTATAAACAGGGTTAACTCGAAAATCAGTCGAGAGTATAATGCTGCTTAAGTCTTGTTAATAATATTAAAATAAGGAGGAACTATGCCAAAAGCGAAAGTGAAAAAAGAAAAATCTTCTTTGCCAAAGAAAGCCGGGAAAGAAGAAGTTACTTTAATTGAGGAAGATAAGGGAGAGGTTAAACCTCCCTTAGAAACAAATCAGGTTTTTGGGTCATCTTTTTCCGCGGATAAGCCCAGTGTTGGTATCAAAAAGCAGACTAAAAAATCCAGGAAATCAAAATCAAGTCCGCTTCGCCCGCAAAAATCCGAACAAGTCGACGAAGCTAGCGAAAATAGCTATAATCCGTCAGCGGATAAAGAAGCGAGTGAGATTAGCCGGAACGAAAGCGAGGTGAGCGAGACTAACCAAATTGAGACGGATCAAGAGACTAGTCAAGAGATGGACCAGAATCAAGAGGTGGACCGAATTAAGTCTAGCCCGCTTCAGCCAGCCGAAAAAGAGAAGGAAGTAGAAAAAACCATGAATCCCCCCAAAATAAATTTATACCGTAAAATAGCCATTAGCTTTATTGTTTTGACTGTTATTTTGCTGGGTATCATTTTTTATTTTTCTTTTGTTAAGTTGGATATAGTTTTAATACCGGCGCAGGAAAGATTAAGCGATAGTTTGGTTATAGATATTTATGGAAGCAATAATGAGCCGGCCGTGCCGGGAAAATCTTTGGCCGGCATCGTGGAACAAACGAGTATTGAGGAAACAAATACCTATTCCGCCAGCGGGTTAAAAACTATCGGCGAAGAAGTAACGGGGAAAGTCACGATTATAAATGATTACAATAAAAACCAGCCCTTAGTCGCGACGACTAGATTGCTGGCTCCGGACAATAAGCTGTTCCGGATAAAAAGCACGGTCAATGTGCCGGCCGGCGGGTCGCAGGAAGTGGAAATATACGCTGATAAACCGAGCGCGGAGATGGCTATCGGGCCGACAAAGTTTACGATTCCGGGACTCTGGGCCGGACTGCAGGATAAAATTTACGCTGAAAGCAAGGAAAAATTCGTTTATGGCCAGCAGGGGAAAAAATATATAGAGCAGTCTGACCTTGACCAGGCAGCTAAGGATTTAAAGAGGAGACTGCTGGAAAAAGCGAAAATGGAAATAGGAGAAAATTATAAGGGCTATAATGAAGTTATCTATAGTGTTGATGAGAATACTATCAGCACGCAAGTTGAAGGAAAAGTGGGTGAAGAAAAAGAAAAGTTTGACGTAAGCATGAAGGCGATGGTGACGATTGTCGCTTTCTCTGGCGATGAAGCGGGGGAGATGGCTAAAAGAAAATTAAGCGAAGTAATTCCGGATAATAAGGAGCTGGTAGAGTTTAAAACGGAAGAGATGAGTTATAGTTTGGATAATTTTGATACGGAAGCGGGCCAGGCAACCGTTAGCGCCTCTTTTACCGGGAAAATGAGCTTAAAAAACGAAGCGGATATTATTGACCGGCAGAAAATCGTTAATCTTACGCGCGAACAACTGGAAGATTATTTAAGCGGGTTTAAGGAAATCGCCGGTTATGAAATTAATTTTTTCCCGTCTTTTATAGATAAAGTGCCGAATCTGGCAGATAGGATTAAGATAGAAGTTAGAAGGTAGATCGCATAACGCATAACTCGTAACGCATAACGCATAATTTAGCGCAAGGCCGTCGCTGTAATTACCGCAAGAACAAGCTAGATAAATAAATATTTATGATTAATATAAATATATGTTTAATTTTTTTGGGTCTAGAGAGAAGGGACCGGAGATATCTTCTGGCGAAGAAAAATTAAGGAGGGAGTTAGAAACAAGGCGTGAGAGCCTGCATGCCGAGGATCAAGAGTTATTAAGAGAGAGTAAACCAGCTGACCTGGATACTCATAATAAACATTGGAAGTTATATAATAGGGTAATAACTCTTGATACTTTTTTAGAGCCGGGCAATAGCGGGTTAAGCCGAGGAGAGTTAATGGAAAAAGTTCATAGCGAAATGGGTACCGCCTTTATTCGCGACGTGTTTGAAGAAGAGATGGATGAAATAGAAAAAACAAGAGAAGCTGCTTAGAAAAATTTATTACAATTTATCCGAAAGGCGATTGCTATGGTTACCAGCCATGGTCCCGAATCCTTGGGATCCCGAACTCTCGGGACTAAACCGAAAGGATAAAGAAAGAGAGGTCTTGCCAGGAGAGCGGATAAATCCGCCTTCGTCCCACGATATCGCGGGACTTCGGCGAGACAAGCTGGGTGGAACCGCGGAATTAAAAACTCCGTCCCGGTGTGTTAAATTATTTTAATACATTGAGGCGGGGTTTTTAGATTAAGAAGTAAGAAAGGCTAACGGTGGGATTCTTGAGACATTTAGGATAGTTAAGATTCTTGGGATATTTATAAAAATATATTTTATCCTAATAATCCTAAGGATCCTAAGAATCTCAAAGATCTCATAAAAAATAATATGAATAAAGAAAAAGATTTAGAAATTATGCGGCATTCCTTGTCGCATGTTATGGCCGCGGCGGTTAAAAGTTTGTGGCCGAAGGTGAAATTCGCTATCGGTCCGGCCATAGAAAACGGCTTTTATTATGATTTTGATTTTGGCAAAGAAAAAGTAAGCGAGGAAGACCTAAAGAAAATCGAGAAAAAAATGGAAGAGATTATAAAAAGAGACCTGAAGTTTGAAAAGTCGGAGATGAAAATCAACGAAGCGATTGAGAGAGAAAAAAAGTCGGGGCAAATTTATAAGATGGAGCTTATAGAAGATTTAAAAAAGGAAGACGAGAGAAAGGTTAGTTATTACAGACTAGGTGAATTTGAAGATTTATGCCGGGGTCCCCATGTCGCTGCAAGCGGCAAGTTAAAAAATGCCGGTTTTAAATTAACGAAACTGGCCGGGGCTTATTGGCGCGGAGATGAAAAAAGGCCGATGTTGACCCGAATTTACGCCGTAGCTTTCGCGAGCAAAAAAGAACTGGAAGATTATTTAAAGATGGTGGAGGAAGCGGAAAAAAGAGACCATAGAAAAATTGGCCAGGATTTAAAATTGTTTGTTTTCTCGGATCTCGTGGGAAAGGGGTTGCCCACCTTTGGCCCCAAGGGCGCCGTGATTAAAAGGGAATTGGAACGTTTTGCTGTTGATGAAGAAATTAAGCGCGGCTATCACCATGTGGTTACCCCGGATTTGGCGAAAGTTGATCTGTATAAAAAATCCGGTCATTATCCCTACTACAAAGATACAATGTATCCGGTCATGAAAATTGATGAAGAAGAATTGATTTTGCGGCCGATGACCTGCCCGCACCATTTTATGTTCTATAAATCAGAGCCGCATAGCTACCGGGATTTGCCGTATCGCATTGCGGAAATCGCCCACCAATACCGTTATGAGAAAAGCGGTGAGTTATCAGGGCTGACCCGGGTGAGGATGTTCTGCCTGGCCGATGCCCATATTATTTGCGCGAAAGAACAGGCCAAACAGGTTATCCGGGAAGTTCTTGAACTGATTGATTTTGCCAATCAGACATTCGGCATGGTGAAGGGCGTTGATTATCGTTATCGGCTCTCTCTCGGCGACAGAAAAGACGACAAAAAATATTATAAAGACGACGCTTCTTGGAAATACGCCGAAAACGTGCTGCGCGAGGTTTTGAAAGATGTAAAAGCTCCATTTTTCGAAGCTGATAATGAGGCGGCTTTTTATGGGCCGAAGATTGATATCCAGGTTAAAAAAGCCAACGGTCAAGAGGAAACCGCTTTTACGGTCCAATATGATTTTGTGATGGCTGAACGCTTTGAGTTGACGTTTACCAATAAAGAGGGTAAAGATGAACGTCCTATTGTTATTCATCGTTCTTCAATCGGCTGTCTTGAGCGTACGATTGCTTTTTTAATTGAACGTTACGCCGGCGCTTTTCCGGTTTGGCTTTCGCCCGTTCAGGTTAAAATTATTTCGGTCGGGGAGAGCCACATTGAATTTTGCCAAAAGCTGGCCGGAGATTTTAGAGGAGAAGATATTAGGGTGGAAGTTGACGAAAGTAATGAAACCGTGGGCAATAAAATCAGGAAAGCGGTCGGGGAAAAAGCCCCTTATATTTTAGTGGTTGGCGATAAAGAAATGGGGTCTAAGAAATTAGCGGTGCGCGATCGGGGGTCAAGGGAAACCAGGGAAATAGAAAAAGATAAATTTATTGCCGAGATACGGGAAAAAGTAAGAAGTAAAAAATAAAAAATTATTTTTAATATTAAATGATATTTATATGGAAATAAGCCAAAGGCCAATCAATATTAATATTTCTACCGCGACTATTTTAAAGGCCATTCTCATAATTTTGGCTCTTTATTTTTTCTATCTGGTAAGAGATATTTTAATTATTATTTTTATTTCTCTGATACTATCAAGCGCTCTTGACCCGTGGGTTGACTGGATGCATAAAAGGAAAATACCCCGCGGTATAGGCATAATTCTTATTTATTTCGTTTTACTTATTATTGTCGCCTCTGCTTTTTATTTGATTATTCCGCCGATCATAAGCCAGGTTAAAGAATTATCGGTAACTTTTCCCCACTACCTGGAAAAAGTAATCTCCGGCGTTTCCGCCCTGAAAGAATATGCTTATGAGCACGGCGTCTTAGATAATATTAAAGCCAGTTTGGGCGCTCTTAGCTCTAATTTAGAAGGAGCGGCTGGCGGAATTTTTTCCACCGTTTCCGGAATCGTGGGCGGCATCGTTTCTTTTTTTCTGATTTTAGTTATGACTTTTTACATGGTGGTTGAAGAAAGCGCGATGAAAAAAATTATCTGGTCAGTGGCGCCGGCAGAATACCAGCCCTATATTATGCAGCTTACTAGCCGGATGCAGGCAAAAATCGGTCTTTGGCTGCGCGGCCAGTTAATTCTTTCTTTAATAATATTTACTCTAACATTTTTAGGACTTTATATCTTAGGAGTAAAGTACGCCTTAACCCTGGCTTTTATTGCCGGCTTAACCGAATTTATCCCTTATTTAGGGCCAATCTTAGCGTCTATTCCCGCCATCTTTTTGGCTTTCGCCCAGTCGCCGATGCTCGCTTTATTTACCCTTGGCCTTTATTACATCATCCAATTAATGGAAAATCATATTATCGTGCCTAAATTAATGCAGAAGGTGGTGGGTTTAAATCCGATTGTGAGTATTGTGGTTTTGTTGGTCGGCTTTCAGATTGCCGGCGTTATCGGCGCGATTCTTTCCCTGCCAGTCGCGACCGCTATCGGCGTTTTCCTAAAGGATTTGTTTGAGGGGAGAAAGGCGGGAGAGGGGAAAGAAATATAAAGTTTAAATCTTGAACACTAAAATTAAAAATAAAAAATAAAAGATAAAAAATATTTTTTGATTTGCCGTTTTTTTATATTTTATTTTTTATATTTTATTTTTTTAATTATGTCTTCTCATTTCGCCGCTATTTTAGATAATCTAATCATCTATTTAATCAAAGGTCTCGTCTTCCTCCTGCCTTTATTTTTTTTACCCTGGACGCTTGAGTTTTTTGAATTTAACAAGCAGGCCTTACTTTGGCTAATGGCGACCCTTTTGGCGGTTTTATGGCTGATAAAGATGATTTACCCCGTTAGAAATTCTAACGAGAGTATCATTTCTAACGGGGCGAGATTTGAAAAACAAATAATCTTAAGGCGTACGCCTCTTGATATTCCGATTCTGACTTTTTTATTTATCACCATGCTAGCCAGTATTTTTAGCCAGAATCGGTTAGCTTCGTTTTTCGGCTATCTCGGGAATGCCGGCAGCGCCTGGCTCGGCCTTTTGGCTTTAGTATTTTTTTATTTTTTAATTGTCAACTTGGTGGGGAAAGATAAACGTATCACTCCTCTTTCCCTATTAAAAATACTTCTCTATTCTTATGGCTTAATTCTTCTTTCCGCTTTTTTCTCTCTTTTTGGATTGTGGGATAAATTCCCGCGGGAAACAAATACTTTTTATTCCCTGAATTTTAACTTTCTTGGCAATTCCTTGGAGATGCTGGCCATTTATAGCGTGGTGATGATTGCCATAATAACGGGGATAATATTTCGCGGTTATAGAGATGGAATAAATAAGAAAAACCTCTGGTTATTTAAAATAATTTTATTCTTTTCTTTGGTTTTTCTGGTAATTGTGAATTTTTCTTTGGCCTGGTGGGGGCTAATTATTGCCGGCTTCCTGTTTATTTTTTTTGAATTAAGAAATGTTGATTTTAAAATCAGAGGACTGGACAGGAGAAGGGTTTTATTTTTTTCTCTTCTTATAATTTTAGCTATCGCTTTTTTAATTTTACCTGGCCGTTTAGGCGAAATGGATAAATATCTTATCGGCCAGGAACTTTCTCCGGAAGTGAACTTAGGTTTTAGAAATACCGCTTCGGTTATTTCCTCGGCTTTAAGCGAAAACATAATTTTAGGCAGCGGACCCGGCACATTTTCCCAAATTTTTTCCCTGTATCGCCCGGTTAGTTTAAACGGCACGGATTTTTGGCAATTCCGGTTTGACCGAGGGGCTTCCTCTATTCTGGAAATTCTCGGGACCGCTGGAATTTTAGGAATTTTAAGTTATTTCCTAATCTTATCCTCGCTTTTTTACTTAGGTTATATTTTTTTAAAAAGAGAAAAGAAGGGAGAGGCGGGTGATTTAGTTTCCTCTTTGCTCGCGGTTTTGGCCGTTTTAATTTTTTTCCAGTTTTTTTATTATGCCAACACCGCCCTTTTATTTTTATTTTGGCTTGTTACTTCCCTTTTTATGGTTTCCTGGCGGACCTACCTGGACTGGCTGGTATTTAAAGAATTAAAATTAGAGGAAGAAAAAAATTCTTTTAAAATATTTAAAATAGCGGTGTTTCTCTTTTTTTCCGTCTGGTTGATTTTAACCGGTTTTGCCGGCCGGTATTGGCTTGCTGATTTTTACGCCCGGGCCGGAGGTGAAACTAATTTAATTAAAGCCGCCCGGTTAAATCCCTATCAACCCGATTATGAAATTCGTTTGGCTAAAACTTATTTAAATAAAGTAAGAGATGAAATTTTAAAACCGGCCGATTCTCGGAATAATGAGTTGGTCCAGAATTCAATAAATAGTAGCGTGGTCAGAGCCAAGGAGGCCACCAGAATTTCCCCAAAAAGCGTCGCGGCTTGGGAAACCTTAGGCATGGTTTACCGCGATATCAGATTTTTTACTCAAGGCGGTGAAGCTTGGGCAGCTAAAGCTTTTAGCCAGGCCTCTGGTTTAGAGCCGTCCAACCCGGTAATTATGACCGAATTAGGCAAGATTTATCTTGATGCCGGCCAGCTTGAGGAAGCTGAAAAATCTTTAAATAAAGCGCTGGAACTGAAAAACGATTACCATGAAGCGAATTTTGCTTTAGCTCGGCTTTACGGCCAACAAGGCAAAACCGAAACGGCCTTGGAAATTTTAGACCAACTAAGTAAAATTTATAGAGACGAACGGATTTATTATGAACAGGGCCGGTTATATTATAACCAGGGAGAGATTGAGAAAGCTTTGGACAAGTTTTTTAAAGTAATAGAAATTAACCCGACTCATGCTAACGCTCTCTATAGTCTTGGTTTGGCTTTGGAACTAAAGGGCGAAGACAAATTAGCTTTAGAATATTTTAAGAAAGTTTTAAAGCTAAATCCTAATAACTTAGAGATTAAGAAAAAGGTGGAGGAGATGGAGAAGTAGGAGATTTAACCTGCCTGTCGGCAAGGCAGGGATTTAAGAATGAAGATTTAAGAATGGGGGAATATATTTTAGTATGTACTAAAGTAAGGACTAAAATTTATAAAAAAAGAAAAGCACCGATTCCATAGATTCGGTGCTTTTGTGTTATTGAAATTTGTTCTCCTTATTGTGTGCCGGTAAGACGTCGGAGAGCCTCCTGGTATTTCTCCACGGTTTTGGCGACGATTTCGGGCGGAAGCTCGGGCGCTGTTTCCTGCGTCTTATCCCAGCCGGTGGATTCGAGCCAGTCGCGAACGTATTGTTTGTCGAACGACATCTGCGGGCCGCCCGGGCGGTAAAGCGCTTGCGGCCAGAACCGCGAAGAATCGGGTGAAAGTATTTCGTCGATCAGGATGGTGCGTCCGTCCACCTTTCCGAATTCGAACTTGGTATCCGCAATGATGATGCCCCTGGTTTCGGCATATGCCCGCGCCTTTTCGTACACGGCGAGCGAGAGGTCGCGGATTTCCCGGGCCAGGTCTTCGCCAATCATCCCGGCAACCGTTTCCAGGGTAATGTTCTCATCATGCCCAGTTTCGGCTTTGGTGGTCGGCGTGAAAATTGTCTCGGAGAGCCGTTGGGCTTCCACCAGCCCTTCGGGGAGCCGGATGCCGCACACCGTACGGTTTTTCCGGTACTCTTTCCACCCGCTGCCGGTGATATATCCCCGGACGACGCATTCCACATCGATCCGCTGCGCTTTGCGAACAATCATTGATCGTCCCTCAAGCTGGCCGAGGAAAGGCACAAGCTCCGGCGAGAATCTTTCCGCGAAACTGCGGATGTTTGTGGTGATGAGGTGATTGGGAACGATATCTTCCACGAACTTGAACCAGAAAGACGACATGGCATTGAGAACCTCGCCTTTGCCCGGAATGCCGGTGGGCATAATACAGTCAAAGGCGCTCATCCGGTCCGTGGCGACAATCAGAAGGTGGCTGCCCAGGTCGTAAATATCCCGGACTTTTCCTCTGCCCGGTGGCGGCAGAATTGATGTCGGGATATTGGTTCGAAGCAGTACGGGTGCCAGTTCCATGAAATTGCTCCTTTCAGGTTTTACCCTTGAGCCGCTTTCAAAGCTTCTTCAAGGGTTCTGGTGATGGGTGGTTTTATTTCTTTTCTTTTTCGGGAATGAGACCATCTGTGTTCAGAGTAATTTCCTTGATCGGTTTTTCTTTTTTCATTTCTGCATACCAGGTTGCGAGTCCTTCGCCAATGGCCGTATCGCCGGTGATCATGAAAACGAATTGAGCGACTGCCAGGGCGTTGTTTTTGATGCCATGTGTAAGACTGATGGTATTCAGCCCCGCAGTAAGTGCAAATGTTCCTAAGGGCAGAACTTCAATCGCACTGCGAGCGTCGAGATCAGTCGGAACCCCGAAAACCATGGTGTCATATCTGCCCATATTGCGGCGCATGGCAGAAATTATTCCTGGCGCCACTAGAGACATGCCTCCGATAAAGACAATGATCCTTTCCGGAAGGTTTGCGACAAAATCAACGAAATCCTGGCCGGCATGCACGTGGGCGGACGCGGTGAGAGCACGATATTTCACGTTGCATGCTCTCAGAATTTTCAGAAATTCATTGGTTTTCGCGTCGTCAGATTCGCTGCCTTCAATGACAACAATGCTTTTCATTCGGCTCTCCTTGATACGGGTTTAAAAGAGTTACATACGCATGATATTATTACGAAGAAGCTATTTAGTTCTAATGAGCGTTAAAACAAAAAAGCCAACCCTCCTTGGTTAGGCTTATTTATAGTTTTTTCTTACTTTACTTTATCAGACTTCTTATAAAAAATCAAGGATAAAAAAAGCGGCGTCCAGTCTCCATTCTGGGTGCCGCTCTGAAGAAAATTCTGATGATGTTTATGCTACGAATCTCGCGAAGATCGTGTCGACATGCTTCAGAACCGTTTTTGGGTCAAAGCAATCATCCAGTTCTTCGCGTGATAAAAGTTTCGCAATAGTGAAATCGCCATATACGAGATCTCTGAAAGTACTACCATCGGGCATCACGAATGTGCCGTGTTCCACTTTTTTGCCGAGTGTTTCGAGTATATCATACGCTTCATGGCGATGCATACCCTTTTGGGTGAGCGCTATCATGACCCGCTGGGCGAATACCATACCGCCCGTTTTCCAAATATTTCTTTCCATTTGAGCAGGGAAAACTACCAGAGTGTGCATGACTTTTGTAAATCGGGTGAGCATGAAATCGATGATGATACTTAAATCAGGGAGATAAATACGCTCGGCCGCCGAATTTTCAAGGGTTCTTTCACACCAGACAACTTCACATTCGAAAGCGGGCGTAAGATAGCCCCTTGATATTCTCGCCAATCCGCAAGTATTCTCGCTCTTGATCGGATTTCCGAGTTCGCTTTTGCAGGGCATTGCAGATGATCCGTGGGCACCCGGTTCCTTGAATTCGGCCACTTCACAGATATCCGTTCCTGATAAAAGTCTGATTTCGGTAGCAAAGCGATCGAGCGAATTCGCTACTGCCGCCAAAGTCGCTGTGTAGTGAGAAAGTATATCACGGCTGATGATCTGCGTAGAAATTTTTGCCGGCCTCAACCCGAGGTGTTCGCAGGCCAAGCGCTCGATTTCCGGATCCAGGGTATACATGCCGACCGCGCCTGAGAATTTCCCGATTCCGATTTCTACAGCGAGGTCTTCGAGTTTTCTGATATGCCTATCAAGCACATCAACCCACCCAAGCAGTTTAAACCCGAAGGTTATCGGTTCGGCATGGACGAAATGCGTCCTTCCGATTTGCAGAGTGTATTTATGCTCAATAGCTCTCTCGAAAACGACATCTCGGAGGTGTTTCAGTTTTGGGAGGATGGTTGATAAACAGTCACGAAGAATCAGAGCGAGGGCGGTGTCCTCGGTATCGAATGAAGTTAAGCCGGTATGATAATGCGGCTTGACCATGTCGTCCAGCAATTCCGTCACCGCTAGGATGAAGGCGATAAGATCATGATCACCCCTTTTTTCAAGTTCATCAGCCCGCGCGAGTACTTTTCTTGTAATTCTCACTTTTCTGGCGAGATCGTAAACGTCCATGGGGAATTCACCCATAGTGGCTTTTGCCCACAATCCCGCGGATTCTACTTTGTGCCACGTGGACTTTTTGTGAAGGTCAGTCCACAAGTTCCCCATTTCCGGCAGTGTAAATCTTTTAATCATGACCCATTCCTTCCTTTCTTGAATAGCTTGAATAGATAGAAATCTAGTTGTCAAATGAACAAAAAAGCCAACCTCCTCTTTGGTTTGGCCTTGTTAGATTTTTGTTAGTATTCTGAATTCTGCATTCTTAAATCTAAAATCTGAAATTACCTGTGCCCAGGCAGGGAATCGTCCGCCATTTGCTTCGCAAGGCGGATGTCTCGCTCACACGCGAGCCAAACTCTCCTCACTTTTTCTGTGTTACAATTTTTTGTTAATTCCGATGTGCCCAGGGAGAGAATCGAACTCTCATGGACTCGCGTCCACACGATTTTGAGTCGTGCGCGTCTACCAGTTCCGCCACCAGGGCCTATTTATTTTTGAATTATGAATTATGAATTACGAATTATGAATTACGAATTATGAATTAGATTTTAGAATTATCTTTCTTTTAGATTAGTTAGAAATTCAATCCGAAATAGGCTTTAGGCGCCTTTACAATATTTTAACTGTTTTTAGTATAATAAAATTAAACTAAATTGTCAAAAGACTTTAGATAAGTTATAATAAGGAAGTAATGGTAATTTAGAAATTGATTGAAAATTGTTAATTGATAATTGTGAATTGATTTTCTATGGGAAAGATTATCTCCATTGTTAACCAAAAAGGCGGGGTAGGGAAAACCACTACGGCGGTAAATTTAGGCGCTTACTTAGCAATGTTCGGCAAGCAGGTTTTGTTAGTGGATATTGACCCGCAAGCTAACGCCACTTCCGGATTGGGAATTGACCATAAAAATTTAGAAAGCGGAATCTATGAAGCGATTATCGGGACTAAACCGATATTCGCCATTACCAAGAGAACTTTGCAGGATGGGTATAAAATCGCGCCCTCAACTTTGGCTTTGGCCGGAGCCGGCGTGGAATTGGTTAATATGGAAAACCGGGAATACCGGCTGGCCCGAATTTTAGAAAATATCAGGGATGAATACGATTATATTATAATTGACGGGCCGCCTTCTTTGGGGCTATTAACCATAAACAGCTTAGTGGCGGCGGATGAAATTTTAATTCCGATTCAAAGCGAGTATTACGCTTTAGAAGGCGTGGGGCAGCTCTTAGAAACCATCGGCTTGGTGCAGAATAATTTAAAGCCGGAACTGGGGATTATGGGAGCGGTGATTACTATGTTTGACGGAAGAAACCGTTTGTCTTCCTCGGTGATGCACGAATTATACCAGTATTTTCCCAATCGCGTTTTTCGCTCGGTAATTCCCCGAAGCGTGAAGCTGGCGGAAGCCCCGAGTTACGGCCGCTCAATTCTTCATTATGACGCGGGGTCGCGGGGCGGGAAAGCGTACGAACGGCTGGCGAGGGAAGTGATAGACCTAGAGAAATAAAATATAAAATATAAAAAATAAAATATGGAAAGGAGGGGAGCGAGAAGAGAAAAAGAGGAATTTAAAATAAGATTATATAAGTATATCATTAGGTTATTGAGATTTTTGCATAAAATTCCTTACGATGCTGTTATTAGCGAAATAAGAAAGCAGCTTATTAGAAGCGGGACTTCTATCGGAGCCAATTATTTTGAGGCCGAGGCCGCTATTAGCAAGAAAGATTTTCAAAATTATTTTCATATCAGTTTAAAATCGGCTAATGAATCAAAATTCTGGCTGGGCATTCTTTTGGATAGCAGCTTTTTAACGCAGAATTTAATATCAGAAGCTAAACTTCTGCTTCAAGAAACAAAAGAGATAGCTAATATTTTGGCTGCTAGCTTAATAACCATGAAAAATAACGATTTAAAAAAATAATTTTTTATATTTTATCTTTTATTTTTAATTTTTTTAGATATGCCTAACGGACTTGGTCGGGGACTTGGTTCCCTGATACCGCAAAAAATAAAAAAAGTGGACGCTTTACCCGAAGAGGGCTTAAGCGTGGTTGATGTTACCTCCGAAGATGACCGGGGAAAAGTTTTGGAAGTGGCTCCGGATAAAATTGAGGTTAACCCGATGCAGCCGCGCAGCCAATTTAGCGACTTTAATATGGACGAACTGGTGGAGTCAA
>JAQTSG010000032.1 GCA_028711415.1 Patescibacteria group bacterium
CATTTTCCCTCATCACCGCCTGGTTGCCTAAACTTATAAAACGGGAAAAACCGATATTTTTATCCTGCAGCCAATCAAGAACCGCGCTCCCGATTGCTCCGGACTGGGAAATAAAAGCGAGATTTCCTTCTTTCACTTTGGCTTTGGCAAAAGTTAAATTAAGCTTTCCGGCCCCGCTTATTACGCCTAAACAATTCGGCCCCAAAACGTTAAGCTTATATTTTTCCGCCAATTCTTTTATTTTTTCCTCTCTCGCTCTTCCCTCTTCCCCGGTTTCAGCAAAGCCGGAACTGATGATGATAATATTTTTAATTCCCTTAGCAGCGCAATTGGCAACTTCCTCCGCCACAAAACCGGCCGGAATAACAATCACCGCCAAATCAATTTTGTCTTTAACTTCTCCAACGGCCGGATAAGCCGGAAAACCCGCGATTTCTTTCTCTTTCAGGTTTATCGGGAAAATTTTCCCCTTAAATCCTCCTTCCCGCAGATTAGCAAGAATTTGCCAGCCGATTTTTTCTTTATTATTGGAAGCGCCGATAATCGCCACTCCTCTTGGTTCTAGAAATGATTTTATATTTATATTCATAAAATAATAAATTATTCTTTAATTTTTTCATCTGTAACTAATACAATTATACCAGCAAAGAGCCAGCTAAGCAAAACCCAGTTTAAATTAAGATAAGCTAAAACTATATTCGGCCAGATCAGCTCTAAAACAACAAAAATTACCAAAGCGCCGGTCAGGGCGTAAAATAATTCTTTAAAGATTAAATTTACCCCGTTAGAAATTTTGTTATCTTTTTTCTCCATACGATATAGTTTGTTTTAAAATATTTTTATCCTGTTAACCCCGCTTAGAAATTTATTTCTAACGGGGCGGGTAATTATTTTGTCATTTTACTCCTAAGCATTTCTGTTATCCCGGGCTTGACCCGGGATCCAGGGTTCAGTGGCACGAACGTTTTATTTCATCATAGTTCTAATAAACCAAACTTCCTGCGGATTAACCCTTGATTCCGGCTCGAAGGCCGGAATGACAAAAGAATGAAGTTTGACAAAGAAAAAATTATCTGGTAATTTCAACTCATACTAAACAAATTCCATTCAAAGTGAGGAGGGGAAATGCCAGCTGGCCAAACTTGGGGTAAACAAGAAGGAGTTCTTTTGAAAGATTTCTCTGTCCCGGACAGGAAAATCACGTTTGAAGCCGGCACAGTCCTGGAAACAGTCGGCTTTGACGGAACCCGCTTCCAATGTCTGATTAAATATCGGGAAAAATGGTACTTGATTTGGGTGCCGTACAACATAACGGAAAAAAAGTAAATTCCATCTTTAAAAAAGCAGGAGGGGAAATGGCGATGGTACAAGCTACTACTCTGGGAAGGGCTACTTTTTTAAGAACTTTCACCGACACAGGTGTGAATATCACGGTCGGGAAAGGCGAAGTTCTTCCTATAATCAGTTGGGATCGTATTATGATCCAATGCCTGGTTCAAGGCCAAGACGGGGAGTGCCCGATTTCAGTGCCGCGCGACGCAGTAAGAATAGAAAAATGAGTCTATCGCGAAAACGCGATACACGAAGGCTGGCCTTAAAAACCAGCCTTTTTCTATGCCGAAAGCCGCTATTTCTTAAAAATCTCTTTCAATTTCTCCTTTAAAGTTTTTCCTTCCAATTCTATTTTTATTTTCTTAACTTGGACATTATCATTAATCTCATCATCGGCTTTTAAGCCCGGAATGGAAATAATAAAGCTATTCTTATTCCATTCACAATAAGCGTTATTTAAGTCAAATTCCGCTCGGGCTATTTTCCAGTCGTCTTTTTCTTCCGGAACTTTATATCTGGTTAAAATATAATTTATGCCAACTGGATTAGTGGAAAAACTTTCATCCACTTTTTTAAAATTCGGATTCAAAAGATTTTCTGAATTAAAACTAAAAACCCCGCTGCCAGCCAAAATTATATCGCCCTTGGCGATTTTTATTTCGCTTACTTTATTTTCGGAGCTAAGGCTGAATTGCCGGTAAGTGGAATTAATTTCCAGTTCTTTATCACCCGCCTGAATCGTCTGCAAGCTGGCTGGATTGATGGTCTGGGCGTTTATTAGCTGGCTGTCGGTATAAAGAGAAATATCTTCATCGTTTTCATCAGAGAGCCAAATTTTATTTAAGAAAGAAATTTTATTTTGGCTGGCGGTTATTTTTTTAGTGATAATATCGTCATTAGCGCGCAGTTCTATTTTGTAAACTCCTTCCGGCAGTCCAACCTCTTTAAAATTCACTTCCCTCGCTTCTTTCGTTTCGCCCTTGTCGGTTTTTATGCCGTCATCGTTCAAATACCGGCTGGTAATCAGTTTATCATCATAATACAAATTTACCTCAACCGCGTCGCTGTCTTTATTTTTATTTAAATCAAACAAGGTAAAAGTAAAATTCAAATCTTCGCCTTTTAAATAAGTATAAAATTGGTATGGTCCGCGCAAAGAATAATTAATTTCCTGCTTAACCTTGCTGGCTTCATAATCTTTAAGCAAATACTCTTTTTTTAAATCATAATTATATAAAGCGATTTCTTCAGGCAAAGGCGGATTAGCTAAAAAATTATCCAGATTGTCATATTTTTTCTCCCGCTGTAAAAGCATTATTCCGTTTTCGGTTGTCACATTCCAGATTAAAGCTAAATCATCAATAATTTTATTTTCCAGGGGCTGGAGTTGGTACCGCCAGATAATTTTATCCATCAGCACTCCGGCTTCTACCAAAGGCCGCTCGCTTTCATTTTTATATTCTAAAGTAAGCTTAGCTTTATTAAATTTCCTTGGCAGGCGCAAAGAAAAATAAACCGGATCCCCGATTATTTTTTGCTCACCTCCGCTAACCGGTTCCACCCTTTCCTCCGGGGTCAACTGGCCGATAAATTTATTGGCTCCGGCCAGCTGGTAATCAGCATTTTTAAAGTCATAAACATAAGTGATTTTCCCGCCTGGCACGATCGCCAGATACAAAAAAAAGACCACGGCCAGAGCTAAAACCGCCCAAAGAAATATTCTAAATTTAACTATGCCGCTTGTTTTTTTCATAGACTTCTACCCCGCCCTTCGCGAAGGGCGGGGTGAGGTATCCTTGCTAAAACCCTCAATTATTTATATAATTCAAGCATAACAAACAACTCTTACACAATCTATTTTACCTTATTTTAGAGAAAAAACAAACCCCGCACCATTTTCTTTTTATGATGCGAAGCAAACAAATTAAAATATAACTTTCGCCTCGTTGCAGTCTCTGTTAAGGACTGCGACGAAAATTGATAAGCAGCCACAGTCCCTATGAATTAAAATAAAAACCAACCAACATGAAAATACCATTTCAAAAAACTTTACCTCCGATTTATTTCTATGGCCTTATGGTTATTTTTTTCGCTTTGTCTCAATATTTTATTTCTCAATCATACCAATCCGCTTATCCTGATTATCATCTAAGCAATATTTTAAAAACTGAAGCGGAAGTCGCGGGCGCGGAAGAGATGAATTGCGACTGCGAGATGAAATTTCAGAAGTCATATCCGGTTGTCTGGATCGGGCACGTAGTTGCCACTTTTGCCGGCGGGGAGGATATCGGCGTGGAAACCTACGACCAGACCGACAAATACCATAGATTTTACGTTGACGGCAACGGATTATATAACTACGATTTAGGCGAAGAGGTGCGCGTAGAAGGAAAACTAATCGGCCTTACTTGCGCCTACGCCAATACTGTTTCTGGAAAATGCGTGGGCGAAGTGGCGGCGGAGAAGATTACAGCGATAAAAGCTTACTAAAACGCTACTGTCATTGCCATAACAAAAACAAGTATGGATTTAAAAGACCTACAAAAATTTATTGCCACGGAAGATAAACGTTTAGAAAAATATTACGGCCATCGGCTTGATAAGGAGAAACGAATTCTAGCCGGAACCGTAAAATTAACCGAGGAATTAGGAGAATTAGCTAATGAAGTTTTAGCCCATTACTGCCTGCAAAGGAAGCAAAAACTTGATAAGCATTGTGAAGATGATTTACCTGAAGAATTTGCTGATGTTATTATAACCGCTCTGCTTCTGGCCAAAGCTATGGATATCAATATTGAGTCAGCTTTAGAAAAAAAGATTAAGAAAGTGAATGAAAGATATGAATAAATTAGTCCCGAATAACTTTAAAATTCCTAAAATATTAATAACTGAAAAATTCTTTTTAAGAATGCTAACTGTGGACGATGCCACTTTAGATTACGAGGCGGTTATGGAAAGCCCTGGCTATCTTAAAGGCGTCTTCGGCCCGGAAAATCCCTGGCCGGAGGATGACCTTAGTTTTAGAAAGGATCTGGCTGATCTTAAATGGCACCAAAAAGAATTTAAAAAACGTTCATCGTTTGCCTATACGGTGATGAGCCCGGACAAAAGCCGATGTTTAGGTTGTGTTTATATCTTGCCGTCGGACAATAGACAGTATGACGCTATGGTTGTTCTGTGGGTTAGAAAAAGCGAATTAGCCAATGGTTTAGACGAAAAATTATTTTCTGTTGTTCAAGATTGGCTGGACAAAAAATGGCCGTTTAAAAATATTGCCTACCCCGGCAGAAAGATAACTTGGGATAAATTTTTAAAAAATTAATCAAACTATGATAAAAATAACCTATTTTGTCCACGGCACAACCACGGATAATGAGAAAGGACTTTGTACCGGCTGGATGCCGGGCGAGTTATCGGAGCTTGGAATTAAGCAGGCCAAAGAGCTCGGTCATCTGGTAAGCGAAAAATTTGACGGCTTTTTTTGTTCTGACCTAAAACGAGCTTCTGATTCGGCCCAGCTTGGTTTTGGGAATAAATATAAAATTATTCAAGATAAAAGATTAAGGGAATGTAATTATGGCGATTTTAATCAAACGGCTGAAGAAAAGATAGATTATAAAAAATATATTGATACGGCTTTCCCTAAGGGCGAAAGCTTAAAGGAT
Source organism: Patescibacteria group bacterium (assembly GCA_028711415.1). GTDB lineage: Bacteria > Patescibacteriota > Patescibacteriia > Patescibacteriales > JAQTRU01 > JAQTRU01. The sequence continues at coordinate 4,998 of JAQTSG010000032.1, forward strand.
GTGGCCAAAAGAATAAAAAATTTTTTAAATTTTCTAAAAAAAGAATATAATAATAAGCATATCGCCATTCTTTCTCATAAAGCGCCCCAACTCGCTTTAGAAGTCCTACTTAATGGAAAAACCTGGGAAGAAGCGATTAAAAATGATTGGCGGAACACAAAATCCTGGCAGCCGGGGTGGGAATATGTGATTAAAAATTTTTAATTTTAAATTGTCCCGCCACTTTAATTTAATATCATTATTGTGGACGGGATCCCGCCAAAGGCGGTGATCATTTTGATTTTTTATTTTTGATTTTTTATTTTCTATGTATTTCCTTGACCTCCTCGGCACTTTGGCTTTTGCCATCGGCGGCGCTTATAAAGCCAGAGCAAGAAAGTTAAATATTTTTGGGGTAATCTTTTTAGGCGCGATTACGGCGGTGGGCGGCGGAACCGTCCGGGATTTAATTATCGGCCGCACTCCGCTTTTTTATTTGCGCGACCCTAATTATCTTACTATCTGCTTAATCGCCGGCTTGGCGACTTATCTTCTGCCCACCTTTTTTAAGAGAAGATATACGATTTTCCGCTTTATTGATTCAATCGGGCTGGCAACTTTCGTTATTATCGGAGTCTCAATTAGCTTTAACCATCTTTTTGCCGGCCTCCATCTCCCCAATATTATTTCCGCCCTGGCCTGCGTCTTTTTAGGCACTCTCACCGGTGTTGGCGGCGGCATCTTACGAGACGCGATTATGGGCGACACGCCGTTTGCCTTGAAGGGCGGGTCAAATTATGTTTCCAGCGCTTTTTGGGGAGCCACGCTTTTTTATTTTCTGATGTTTTTTAATAATCTCTTAGCCGTCCTAGTTTCTATGGCCGCCACCCTTATTTTAAGGGAAGTCGTTTCCCCTTTTGGAATCTATAAAAAAAGAAAAATATTTTTTAAAAAAGAACTATGAACCACTCTATAAAAAAAGGTTTTAGCTTCGGTTTAACTTCCGGGGTTATTACCACTTTGGGTTTGATTGTCGGCTTGGACTCTGCCACCGGTTCTTACCTCGCCGTCATGGGCGGTATTTTAACTATTGCCATTGCCGACGCCATGTCCGACGCTTTAGGCATTCATATTTCCGAAGAGGCGGAAGCGAGCCACACCGAGAAAGAAATCTGGATAGCCACAATCTGCACCTTTTTAGCTAAATTCTTTTTTGCCCTTACTTTTATTATCCCGGTTTCTCTCCTGGCTCTCCCCGCGGCCATTATCGCCAGCGTCGTCTGGGGGCTTATCCTTATAACGGCCTTCAGTTTCTTTATGGCTAGAAGGCAGGGGGTAAAACCCCATAAAGTAATTATTGAACATCTTTCCATCGCAGTTTTGGTTATTTTTATAACTCATTTTGTCGGTGATTTTATCAGAATCTTTTTCTAACTTACTTCGTCTGCGCCTGTCATTGCGAGGAGCGTAGCGACGAAGCAATCTCGGGTTTCAAGCACTTCCCGCTTTACCAGAGATTGCTTCGCTCTCCCGTCCCGCCAAGGCGGGACGGGATCGCTCGCAATGACAAAAAACAAAAAAACACTCCTTACTGAAGTGTTTTTTTGTTTTTTTGCTTTATTGCTTTCTTGTTTAATTACTTTCCGTACTCCACTCTTTTCTTTCTGCCTTTATAGCCGGTTCCGGCCGGAATTAAGCAGCCGATAATGACATTTTCCTTCAATCCTTCCAGATAATCAATCTTGCCGTTAACCGCGGCTTCAATTAAGACGCGCGGGGTCTCCTGAAAAGAAGCGGCGGAGAGGAAGCTGTCCGTGGATAGAGAAGCTTTAGTGATGCCCAAAAGCAATCTATCGGCCTTAGCCGTCTTTTTCGTTTTTTCATTAGCTCGGCGCAAAACTTTTTCCTCCACCACTTCTCCGGAAAGAAGGTTGGTTTCGCCTGAATCTTTTATAAGGTGGCGGGAAAACATCTGCCGGGCAATTATTTCCACATGCTTATCATTTAACGGCTGCCCTTGGGAAGAATAAACGTATTGAATTTCTTTAATAATATATTTTTGCGTATCTAAACGGCCGCGCAGTTTATAGAGTTGATGCAAATCAAGGCTGCCTTCGGTTAACTGGTCGCCCTTTTTAACCTCATCCCCGTCTTTTATCCAGATCATCGTCCCCTTCGGAATGATAAACTCCCTTACTTTATCAACTTCCATAAAAACCTTTATGAATTTAGGTTCAATTTTAACCTTGCCGTCAACTTTAGTCTTAACTTTTTTACCGCCGATTGAAAATAAATCATCTCCTTTTTTAACTTCCCCGCCGTCTTTAACTAAAATTTTCGGCTCTACCTTCTTGCCCTTAACCTTCCCTTCTTCAGGACTAGCTTCGCTGCCCGCTTCCGAGAAATAATATTTTTCCGCCTCGGCACCTTTATAATAAATATTCAAAATTTTAACCTGGGGATTGGCGACCATAATTTCTTTGCCATCCTCATCTTTAATCGCTTTCTGGGCCGCTTCTATTTTTACCTTTCCGGAAACATCCGCCATAATCGCTTTTCTTTTCGGCGGGCGGGCTTCAAAAATTTCTTCCACTCTCGGTAACCCTTGAGTAATATCTTCATGCCCGGCCACGCCTCCCGTATGGAAGGTTCTCATGGTAAGCTGGGTGCCCGGCTCGCCGATTGACTGGGCGGCGATAATGCCGACCGCGGTGCCTAAAACCACCGGCTTGTTATAGCCCAAATCATAGCCATAGCACTTGGCGCAGACGCCTTTGGCCATCCGGCAGGACAGGACCGACCTCACATAAATTTCTTCTATATTTTCCTTTTTTATCTTCTCCACTATCTCTTCGGACAATAGCTCACCGGCTTTAACCAAAATTTTCCCGGTTTTAGTTTTAACGTCTTTAGCCAGGAAGCGGCCGATAATTCTTTTGAAAAAATCTTCGCCCATCGCTTCTTCGCTTTCTTTTTTTGTGATTATCGTTCCTTCAGTATCCCCGCAATCTTCCTCGGCGATAATTACATCCTGGGCGACATCAACCAGACGGCGGGTCAAATAACCGGCGTTAGCGGTCCGCAGAGCCGTATCGGATAAACCTTTGCGGACGCCATGAGTGGAAATAAAGTATTCCAAGACGCCAAACCCTTCTTTAAAATTACCTTTAACCGGCAACTCAATAATATCGCCGGAAGGAGAAGTCACAAGGCCTTTCATGCCTAAAATCTGGACCGGCTGGGCCCAGGAACCGCGGGCGCCGGATTCAATCATAGAATAGACCGGGCCGTCTTTTGGCAAACCTTCTTTGCAAATGACCGCTATTTGCTCTTTAACGCTGGTCCATAATTCAATAATCTTGCTGTAGCGCTCGCTTTCCGTTAATAACCCTTCCTCAAACTGCTCCTGAATAACTTCCACCTGCGTATTGGCCTTAGTTATTAATTCATCCTTCTTAGGCAGATCAGGCAAATCTCCCATTCCCCAGGAAAGACCGCTTTTTGTGATAAATTCTAAACTCTTATTTTTTAATTCATCAATAACTTTTACGGTCATTTCTTCCCCGTAAAAACGCAGGCACTCTTTTATGATATTCTTTAATTCCGCCTTCCCGACAACTTTATTTATAAAACGCAATTTCTCCGGCAATAAGCTGTTAAAAATTATCCGGCCGATGGTCGTCCTTAGGAGATTTTCTCCCTCGCTCATTCTCACCCTGATCGGCTCGTTAAGAAGAAGATGCCCGGTTTCATAGGCCATCTGCGCCTCAACTTCGTCGGAAAAAGCCTTGAGATTCTCGTCCGATTTTTCCGACGCTTTTTCTCCGGTCATATAATAAGCGCCCCAAACAATATCCTGGTTAGGCGTTACGACCGGATCGCCGGTCGCCGGTTTCAATAAGTTATGGGACGAAAGCATAATATCTCTGGCTTCCGCTAAAGCTTCTATGGTTAAAGGAACGTGGACCGCCATCTGGTCTCCGTCAAAGTCGGCGTTAAAAGCGCTGCAGACTAAAGGATGGATCTGAATGGCCTTGCCTTCTATTAAAACCGGCTTAAAGGCCTGGATACCTAAGCGGTGTAAGGTCGGCGCCCGGTTTAAAAGCACGTAAGACTTCTTCACGATTTCTTCCAGAATATCCCAGACTTCATCATAACCAGCTTCGATATACCGGGAAGCGCTCCGGACATTATGAACAACTTCTCTTTTTATAAGCTTGCTGATAATAAAAGGTTTAAACAATTCCAAGGCCATAATTTTCGGCAAACCGCACTGGTCCAGATTTAATTTCGGATTAACCACGATAACGCTGCGGCCGGAATAATCAATTCTTTTTCCCAGGAGGTTCTGGCGGAAACGGCCCTGTTTCCCTTTTAAGGAATCGGCTAAAGATTTAAGCTGCCGTTTCTGGCCGGTAGAAGCGACCACGGTTTTACTGCGGCGGGCGGAATTATCAATTAAAGCGTCAACCGCTTCCTGAAGCATTCTTTTTTCATTGCGGCAGATAACTTCCGGCGCGTTTAAGGCGACCAATTGCTTAAGCCGGTTGTTCCGGTTAATCACGCGCCGGTATAAATCATTTAAGTCAGAAGCGGCAAAACGGCCTCCGTCTAAAGCCACCATCGGCCGCAGGTCCGGCGGAATAACCGGCACGGTCGTTAAAATCATCCACTCCGGCCGGATATTATTGGCGGCTAAACTCTTTAACAGTTTCAGGCGCTTAATTATTTTATCCCTCTTGGAATCAATCGTGGTTTTTAAATTTTCGTCCAGCTCTTTTATGGTTTTTTCTAAATCAACGCGGCAAAGCAGTTTTCTGACCGCTTCCGCGCCAATGCCGGCTTCAAAAATATGACCATATTTTAAGCTCAAGTTTTGATATGTGTCTTCCGAAATAATCAATAATGGTTTTAACTCTTTTAATTCTTTTCCGGCCTGCCCGAAAGCGTTATCCAGCTTAGCCATCTTTTCCTCTTTGACTGAAGCCAGAGCTTCCACTTCAGAAGAAATTTCCTCATCAATTTCGTTTTCTTTTCGCCCCGTCTGCAGTAATTTTCCTTTCTTATTCTTTATCTCAACTACCTGCCGGCTAAAATCATTATCAATTGATTTCTTTTTCTGTTTGTATTCCATTTTTATCTGCTCTAAAGTGGCGGTCTTTAAACTTTCGTCCACGTCCGTCACGATAAAACTGGCAAAATAAATCACTCTTTCCAGGGCCTGGATGCTTAAATTCAGAAGCAGGCCGATCTTGGAAGAAATGCCTCTTAAAAACCAGATGTGGGAACAGGGGGACAGGAGATTGATATGGCCCATCCTTTCCCGCCGGACAATTGAACGGGTCACTTCCACTCCGCATTTGTCGCAGATAATCCCCTTATAGCGGATTTTTTTGTATTTGCCGCAGGAACATTCCCAGTCTTTGGCCGGACCGAAAATCTTTTCGCAAAACAGCCCGTCTTTTTCCGGCTTTTGCGTCCGATAATTTATCGTTTCCGGCCTAATCACCTCGCCGAATGACCATGACAAAATAACCTCCGGCGAGGCCAGTTTTAGTTTTATCGCGTCAAAATCAGTTGTCTTTATCGGGATTAACATAGTATATTAAAGTAAAAAGTTATAAAGTTTATAAAGTTATAAAGTTATCCAGTTCGCGGCGTTCCAAAAACTTTATGAACTTTATAACTTTATGAACTTTCAACTAATATTTATTTCCGATATATGTTCTTGTCGCTTCTTTCGTGCCTTTCTTTGCTGTCGCCGCTGGCATTGATATCGCCTTCCCCTTTCTTATCGCCGCCCAGTAAATCCACGTCCAGGCACAAACCTTTTAATTCTCTTACCAAAACATTAAAGGATTCCGGCACATTTAATTTATTTATAGTTTCGCCCTTAATAATGGATTCATAAGCTTTGCTCCGGCCCGGCACATCGTCTGATTTGATGGTTAAAATTTCCTGTAAAGTATGGGCGGCGCCATAACCTTCCAAGGCCCAGACTTCCATTTCTCCGAAGCGCTGGCCGCCGAATTGGGCTTTTCCGCCTAAAGGCTGCTGGGTGATTAAAGAATAAGGGCCGATTGACCGCTGGTGAATTTTATCCTCAACCATATGGTTAAGTTTCAAAATATACATAAAGCCGACGGCGATTCTATGGTCATACGACGCTCCGGTTTTGCCGTCATGTAAAGTAATTTTTCCATCTTCCGGCAAACCGGCGCGGATAAGTTCTTCTTTTATTTTAGCTTCGCCCAAACCGTTTAAAGCCGGAGTCACTATCCGGTAGCCAAGCTTTTTCGCGGCGAAACCCATATGAGTTTCCAATAATTGCCCCAGGTTCATGCGGGAAATAATTCCCAAAGGAGATAAAATTATATCAATCGGCGTCCCGTCCTCCATATAAGGCATATCTTCAACCGGCACGATTTTGGAAATTACCCCTTTGTTGCCGTGGCGGCCGGCCATCTTGTCGCCCACCTGAATTTTTCTTAAATTAGCGACCGACACTTGGATTGATTTTAAAACTCCGGCGGAAAGTTTATCGCCTTCTTCGCGGGAAAAAATTTTTATGTCAACCACCTTACCGTGTTCGCCATGTTCAAGATAAAGGGAAGAGTCACGCACGTCTTTCGCTTTCTCCCCGAAAATCGCCCGCAGCAATTTTTCCTCGGCGGATAATTCCGTTTCGCCTTTAGGCGTGATTTTTCCGACCAAAATATCGCCGGAAGAAACTTCGGCGCCAATGCGGATAATCCCTTCCTCATCAAGATTCTTTAACTTCTCTTCAGAGATATTGGGAATATCGTTAGTCACCACTTCCGGTCCGAGCTTCGTATCCCGGACGTCAATCGTGTAGTTTTCTATATGAATTGAGGAATAAACATCTTTTCGGACCAGCCGCTCGGAAATGATAATCGCGTCTTCATAGTTAAACCCTTCCCAGGTCATAAAAGCCACCAAAGCGTTTTTCCCCAAAGATAACTCGCCTTCGGCAATGGCCGGCCCGTCGCTGATAATCTGGTCTTTTTTCACTTTATCGCCGACATCAATAATCGGCCTCTGATTTATGCAAGTGGAGGAGTTTGACCGCAAGAATTTCGTTAATTCGTATCTGGTTATTTTATCTTTCTTATTTTTTATTTCAATGACCGAGCCGTCCGCCCTGGTTATTTCTCCGTCTTCTTCGGCGATAATCACATGCCCGGAGTCGCGGGCCGCCCGAGCTTCAATACCGGTGCCGACGATCGGCGCTTCATTCTCGATTAAAGGAACAGCCTGGCGCTGCATATTTGTTCCCATCAAAGCTCTTTGCCCGTCATTATGTTCCATAAAAGGAACCAAAGAAGTAGCAATGGAAATAATCTGGTTAGCGGCCACGCCGAAGAAATCAATCTTATCAACTTCTTCGGTCGCCGGCTGGCCGAATCTCCTCACTTCGCATTTATCAACCAAAAAATGGCCCTCCGAGTCAACCGGCGTCGTGGCGGCCGTGGTAATATATTTTTCTTCCTGAAAAGAATCAAGATAAACGATTTCGTCCGTCACGACCGGCTTAACCGGAATAAGCACCCGGCGGTCAACTTTCTTGGCGATTTCCTCGGCCGCCAATTTAGTTATCCTCTCGCCTTCCTTTACGATAACTTCTCCCTTTTTATCTTCTTCAACTTTAGCGTAAAAAATTTCCTTTTCTCCGGCTAAATCTTCCGCGGTTAATTCCTTTACCCCGGCAATATCATTCCTGGCAATCTGGCCGGCCGTAATTTTCGGGTCATTCTTTACATCGTGAAGGATCCGGCGATAAGGCGCTTCTAAAAATCCATATTTATTAAGTTTGGCATAACTGGCTAAGTGCCCGACTAAACCGATATTCGGTCCTTCCGGAGTCGCAATCGGGCAGATGCGGCCGTAATGAGTGGTGTGCACATCACGGACGTCAAAACCGGCCCGTTCTCTCGTTAGTCCTCCGGGACCCATGGCCGATAACCGGCGCTTATGTTCAAGTTCGGCCAAAGGATTGGTCTGGTCCATAAACTGGGAAAGCTGGGAAGACATAAAAAATTCCTTAACCACGCTGATGACCGGCCGGGCGTTAATCAGTTTGTTCGGAGTTAAGCTGGTGATATCTGCCGTGCTCATCCGGTCCTTAATAATTCTTTCCATTCTCGCCAGGCCCACCCGGAACCGGTTCTGGATTAATTCGCCGATGGCCCGGACGCGCCGGTTGCCCAAATGGTCAATATCGTCTTCCTGCTCCCCCGTTATGTTTAACCTGATTACTTCTTTTATCACGGCCACCAGATCCTCTTTCCTTAAAATCCGATTTTCTTTTTTATTCGGAACGTCAAGACTGAACTTCCGATTTAATTTATAGCGGCCGACCCGACCGAAGTCATACCGGTCAAACCGGAAAAACATGGAATAAATTAATTGCCGGGCGTTGTCAGTCGCGGCTAAGTCTCCCGGCCTAATTCTTTTGTAAACTTCCTGCAAGCCCTCGGCTTCATTTTTAGCCGCGTCCCGGGAAATAGTCGCGTCCACATAGCTCATAACTTCTTCATTCGTGACTTTCTTGTTGGATTCGTCCTTGCCCGGAATGATAAAGCCTTCCTTATCGGCAAAAAGCGCTTTTACCTTTTCATCACTGTCAAAGCCAAAAGCGCGCAGGAGCGAAGTGATAGCCACTTTTCTTTTGCGGTCAATTCTTACCCAGATTACTTTATTTAAATCAGTTTCAATTTCCAGCCAGGCCCCGCGGTTCGGAATAATTTTTGCTCCGTAGCATTTCTTCCCCTTTATAAAATCGGAAGTAAAGATAACGCCGGCGCTCCGAATAAGCTGGGAAACGACCACTCTTTCAATTCCGTTAACGATAAAAGTTCCCCTCTTCGTCATTAGAGGGAAATCACCCAAAAATACTTCCTGGGTGTTGGTCTCCCCCGTTCTTTTATTAGCGAGACGGGTCTTAACCCGAAGCGACGCTTCATAAGTCGTGTTTTTCGCTTTGCTTTCCGTTTCGTTGAATTTCGGCTCGTCCAGATAATAATCTTCAAAATACAATTCTAAATCCCGGCCAATAAAATCCGTGACTGGGGAAATTTCATCAAAAAGTTCAGCCAGCCCTTCAGCTAAAAACCAATCATAAGAATCCTTCTGAATTTCAATCAGGTCAGGCATGGGCATTATCTCCTCTAATCTGTTGGAGATTGGGCCGGCTTTAGAATCTTGCGCCTTGGTATTAGACATATATAAGTATGGATAATAATTTCGGACAACAAAAAACCTCAAGGCCGTTTGGCTTCGAGTTAAAAAAAGTTATTCAATTAAGTTAGAAAGGGGGAAATAAATCACCTGGAGAAAGTTTATAAATTATGAAGCATGGGGATTTTATAATCGGTAAAGAAGGAAAAACTGTTTGCCCGCCGATGGAGCGGGAAAAAGTAAAACAAAAAAAACGGCCAAACAAGCGTAAACTGCAGACGCAAATATTTCCGTTTTTATAACGTATCTTATTATTACTTATATTAGTTAGTTATTTTCTCTTATATTAACAGCTCAGAAAAAACTTGTCAAGGTGGACAAGCAAAAAACCCCTTTTAAATCAAATCCCTTAGTTTTTCCTCTATTTTTAGCAAAAATTTAATTTTCCCTAAAAAGTTATCCACAGGCCCCTCACTCCCCCTTGATAAGGGGGGGGGCTGGGGGGATTTAGCGGGGGACGAAGGGGGAT
>JAQTSG010000033.1 GCA_028711415.1 Patescibacteria group bacterium
AAGCAGGACTAATTGAAAAAATAGCCGAGGAAGCAGATGTGCCCAGGAAGAAAGCCGAGGATATGATTGAAACTCTGGTAAAGACCATCACCACCGAGCTAAAATCCGGAGGTGAAGTGACGATTGCCGGTTTTGGCACGTTTTTAGCCAAAATTCGCCATGCCCGCGGCGGGGTTAACCCGCAGAAACCGTCAGAAAGAATTAAAATCCCGGAAGTGAAAGTGGCTAAATTTAAAACCGGCAAGAACTTAAAAGACGCTTTAAAAGGGAAGGAATAATTTTTATAAGCTAAAAAAATAAAAAACAACCCCGCCTCTCGCGAGAGGCGGGGTTGTTTTTTATTTTTAAGTTGTGCACCGTGCTGGAATCGAACCAGCAACCTTATCCTTAAGAGGGATCTGCTCTACCAATTGAGCTAACGGTGCGGAAATAACCATTAACTATTAACATTTGACCGTTAACTGTTAAAAGTTAATTGTCAATGGTTGTTACCCGTGGCTGGGGAGAGGATCGGACTCTCGACCTTAGCGTTACTTGCCCCGTCACAAATTTATTATAGTACTTGTTTAGTGGCGGCGGGTGGAATTGGACCACCGACCTAAGCGTTATGAGTGCTTCGCTCTAACCACTGAGCTACGCCGCCAAATAAAAAAATACTTTCTGTGTAACACCTATATTTGTGACGGGGTGAAAGTGCTACGCTCTAACCAACTGAGCTACCCAGCCCAACTTCGCTCCGATTAGAATTCTCTTAAAGTGCACTCGGCAGGGATCGAACCCACAACCTCTTGGTCCGAAGCCAAGCGCTCTATCCAGTTGAGCTACGAGTGCTAATTTAAAGAACTCCCAGAGGAGTTCAAAATTATATTAGCACATTTTTCAATAAAAAACAACCCCCGGACTTTTGAGGATTATTTTTTATTCTCTGGCCCTATTTAAAGGTTCTTTTCTAAAAATTTCCTTACCTCTTTTTCTTTCTCCTCCGCGATTTCTTTCGTATTCGCTTCAATCGTAATTCGCAGTAAAGGTTCGGTATTGGACGGCCGGATATTAATCCACCAATCTTTATATTCAACCGTCAGGCCGTCTAGTTCGTCCTGCTCACCGTCTTTAAATTTCTCCCGAGCCGCGGCAATTATTTCCTCCATTTTTTCCGTTTTCATATTAATTTCATCTAAACGGTAATAAGGATTAAGCCCGGCCACAATTTCCGACAGCTTCCTGCCTTCTTTAGAAATCAAAGCTAAAAGAATTAAAAAGGCGATAAAACCGGAATCGGAATAATAATTATCTCGGAAAGAATAGTGAGCCGAAACTTCTCCGCTCATAACGCCGTCGCCGTCTTTTACGGCTTTGGCCACGTTCACAAAACCAACCGGCGCGCGCAAAGGCCGACCGCCCCACTCCTTTACCTTTTCCCGAACAGACCGACTGCAAATCACATTATAAGCAATTCCGGCGCCAGGTTCTTTTCCTAAAAAATATTTAGCCAGCACCAAAAGAGTAGTATCCGCCTGAATAAATTCTCCATTTTCATCAACGAAAAACAAGCGGTCAGTATCCCCATCCATTATCACCCCGAAGTCCGCTTTTTCTTCTCTGACTTTTTTGAAAATCTGTACTCTTGATTCGGGTAGCAGCGGATTAGAAGGATGAGCCGGAAAATTCCCATCTAAGGTAAAATTCAAAGGAATGAGTTCGCAAGGCAATTCTTTAAAAAGCAAGGGCATAATTTTTCCGGCCATGCCATTGCCAGCGTCAACTACGATTTTAAATGGTTTTATCTCTTTTATATCAACAAAAGAAAGGATATGTTTTAAATAATCAGAAATTATATCCCTTTTCTTAATTTCACCCTTCGGCTCTTTAGAAGTAAAACTTTTATCGCGAAAAAATTCATACAACTGGTTGCCCCGCACCATCTCCGTGCCGTTATCTCTTATTACCATCTTAAAACCATTATATTCTTTCGGATTGTGCGAAGCGGTTACCATAATTCCGCCGTCATACTTATAATACCCGGTAGCAAAATAAACGGCGTCAATCGGCACCTGGCCCAAATCATCAACATCCACGCCTTGGTCAATTAATCCGGTGGCAAAACTTTCTCCGAGCTTATCAGAACCGATTCTCATATCTCGGCCGATTACGACTTTTTTCACGCCGGTCAAATTGGCATACGCCTGCCCGGCTATAAAAGCCGTTTCTTCATCCAACTCATCCGGATAAATTCCTCTGATATCATAGGATTTAAAAATTTTCGGATTTAAAGCCATAAATTTATTCCTTGTTATTTATATATGAATAATTTTACCTTATTTTTATTTAAAAAACAAACTTTTAATTATTATGTAAACTGTAAAATTATTGACACATTATAAAAATTATGCTTTACTTCTATGTTAAATGCTCCTTCGAAATTAACCCTTTAAAAAGAAAGGTCTTGCAATGAAAAAACTGTTTATCACCCTCATTCTGGCTGCCTTATTTACCAGTAGCCTCGCCTTTTCCCAGAATCTGTTTGATTCCCGCTTTATGCTCGGAAATTCGGCTTCTTTAAAGCTTGATCATTTCCACGACTGGGAGTATTGGACCAGCTTCGTGGAAGTCTCGCCGACCGGCAAATATGCCCTGCTTGAATTCGGCCCGAAATTTAATTTTCCTGGCGGAGCCTTAAAACTACGGGCTGGCCTCAATATAAGCGTCTCTTCCTCGGGTGCAAAATACGTGGATCAGCAGGCCCTGGTCTTTTTTATTAAACGGGAAAAATTCCAATTTCTGTCCGTAAATGAAATAAAGGACATCGGGAAAAATAATCCCTTTCATTGGTCAGCCAACCAGTATTACTATGAACATGATTTAAAGTATGGCCGGTTTGCCGCTCATCTTGAAGCAGTTTGGTGGGAAAAAAATTACAAACCCTTTACCGGACCAACTCTCTCCTTCCCGGTCGGGCGAGGAAATTTGGTTGTCTGGCCTGGCTGACAGATAGGCGAAGGCAGAAAAATCCTAGTTGTTGAATACAACGTTTCTTTTAAATAACCAGAAATGCAAAGCGGACTTCTTAAAGAAGGAGCCCGCTTTTTCATATCTAAATTTTATCTAAGCTTTCTTAAAGTATAGCCAAATTCCTCCGAGTCCCCACCAAAGCGCGACTAAAGCTAAAATCCAGCCGACAAAAGGAATGGAAAAAATAAACCAGCAGATAACGATACCGATAATCATCGCCCAGATTAAAGAATCTTTTTTCTTTATCCAGAATTTTTCCAAAACCATTCGGCCAATCATAATGCCAGCCAAAATTTTAGCCATAAATATGGCAATTATCCAAACGCCAAGCAGAATCAAGGCCAAGGGAAGGCCAATTAATGTACAAATCAATAAAATGGCGATAATCGGAGTTAAAAACATAACAACTGCGCCCCAACCAATAGACACTCCGACTTTTTTTAGCATTCTGTTAGTTAGTTCTACAATCTGCTTGCGCCACAAACTAATTAAAACCAAGCCAATTACCAACGAAGCGAAAATAGAATATAATCTCCCCCAAAACCAGCCGATAAACATAAATTTTTTGGCTTTTTCCACTTTCGGCAAATTTTGCTTAACTTCGCCGGCAACCGAAGCTTTATCAGAAATAACCGCTTCCTTGCCGCCGGTATAAGTTAGATTGCCGCCGATTTTTGCCCCTTCAGAAATAGTTAATAACTCTCCATTTTTCTGATAACTAATACCCTTTTTTTCGGCGCGTATCCTGTCATTTAATCTTATTCTCACGTCCTTGCCAATTTCTCCGCCGATAGTGACTTTAGGGCAGGCGCCGTATAAATCGCTGCCGACTTTGCCTCTTATTTCCGCGGTGGCTCCGGCTATAAGCATATCCCAGCCCACTTCGGCGTTTTTAGCCAAAATTATGGAAGCGCCAAAAGCATTAACATTGCGGGCAATTTTTCCTCCTAAATTAACGGAATCCCCCACCACTCGGACATTGCCGCCCACCTGGCCGTTGATATTAACTGACTGGGCGCCGCAAATAACGTCGCCATCTACCACCCCCTTAATGTTAATGGTTTGGCCGGCGCAGATAACGTCGCCTTTAACCGTCCCGTCAACCGTAATGTTAGCCGCCGCGGCATAAAGACTGCCTTCAATAACCTCACCTTCGGCAATATAGACCGAATCCCCGGTTTTAACCGCAAACGCTTCTACTCCCAAAGGCAGGGCTAAGAGAAGAGCAAGGGAAAAAATAATGGCTAATCTTGTTTTTGTCATAGATTTAAAATTAATTATTAATATATCTTAATTATAAACCATAAGCCAAAAAAATAAAATGCCTTATTTTTTAGAATGATGACTTCCCGAATTTCCATTCAATTCTATCGCCGGCTTTTAGTTTAAATTTATCCGCCGCTACCGGAGCAAAATTACCATTAACATAATATGTCCAATATTTTCCGTCTTGACCATTTTTTTTATCGCCGATCATTTCAATAAAAATACCAAAATTATACATTTCTGTCTGCAGGAAAATATTTGCCTGCCCGGTTTCCTCTCGCAGAAGCTCAAAAACCGTCATCCCATCTTTAAACTCTGTCTCTGTTTTTTCCTTTTTTCCACCTTCGCCAAAATTAATAACTAAAAATACTTTTTCTGCCTCGTTTACTTCTTTCTTGGTGCTGCTGGAAATTTCTTCCGGAGACGATAAATTAGATGCTTCCGCCAAAACTTCTTTTTGATCTTCTGAAACTTTGTCTATCTGGGTGGCGTCATCTAAAATAAGTTCATCTGGTGTCAGCCAAAAATCATTTTTAGCGCCAAACCAGGCCAAACCAACGCCAGCGAAAATTAATAATATTATGATGATTTTTTTCACCCCGTTAGAAATTATAATATTTTTTCCGCCCATAATAACATGCTGATTAATTTTCTAATGTTTTCCGCAACGATGGATTTCTGTCTGTCCTTGACATGAGTCCTTGGTTGATATTTTTACCCCCTTTATTTTTGCTTAGATTTCTAACGGGGTCCATAATAATATACTATTTTCCGCCATAGGCGGATCAACCTCTGGCTGAGATTTTTTAATATTTTGTATTTCCCCGTTATTTCTAGCAATATTTCTAACGGGGTTCATATCCACTAAGCAATAGGTCTACTTTATCGCGCCTGAATAGGCGATAGCGCGGACAATGTCCCAGTCGCGGGCGGAAGTTGGCCGATAATTATAAACTTCCGTAAAAACCTTAAGGCCATTGCGTTCTGAATCTAAATCGCGCTTCCCGGGACGCAGTCCATAAGCCATCATATCAATCGCTGTTTTATCGCCGAAATTATCCTTATTAACCTCTCTCTGATAAACTTTTTTAAATTCTATCTTGGCTTTATCCTCGGCTTCAGAATTAGTTTCACCGGGCAATATTCCGTTACTGACTTTTATTGCCTCCTCCCATTCCGCCGGCGTGGTTGGCAATTTATTAAAAGTCGATTTATACGAATTTAAAACACCCGCTCGCTCGCCTGCGCCTAATTTCTGGACATTTTTAGTTCCATAGACGATAAAATTAGTAATGGCATCAGTCTGCTCGCTGCTTAAATCTTTCCTATCTCCTATCAGCGGTTCGGTATATTTATTTTCTCCCTCTTTTTCCTTATTTAAATCCCGCTTCGCTCCAATATCAGCTGCCATCAATTCCGCGTTACTAAAATAAATCATACCAGCGCCAGTAGCATCTTCAACGGCCCCTAAAATATCGGGGTTAACAACTTTTACGCCTAAAACTTTCTCGATCTCTTTCTCATTTTTAATTTCTTTATCTTCTTGAGAAGTAGCGCTATTCTTTTCTTGAGCATCAACGCAGGTTCTCTTTCTTCCGCCTTCCTGCTCCGTTGTTAAAACGCAATTAGCCGGCGTTAATGACAAAACATTGCGGTACTGCCAGCCATCAGCGCAAACATCTTGCCACTGGTCATATTCTACGCTGGCGCAAGAAGTTGGAGCGGGAGGAGAAAACCCTCCGCCGCCGGTTGGAACCGGAGCGGAAACTACTACCTCTATTTCATCACTGGAAACAAACCCATCTTTTTCAGCGAATAAAACATAACTACCGCTTGGTAAAACTGCTACCGCCTGTCCGGAACTATCGGTTATATAATCTTGATCACCGCCCTTAACAGTCGCCCCTTCTAATCCTAGCCAAGACTGGCCGTCATAATATTCAACCGTCATAGTAATACTTTCCCCGGAATCTAGAGTGCTTTTATCCGCGGTTAATTTTGTCAGTTGCGGAATCTGGTAATAGCCAACCGGAAAACTTTTGCCGGAAAGCGCGATAACCGCGTAAGGAGTCATTGCCTTATTATTATATTCTGACTCGCCCGCTATCCACCAAAATCCCCCGTCCGGATCCTGCAAAGATTGCAAATGGGTAAGAGGGTTGTTTTCTTCCTTGGTCCAGCTAGCCGGATCTTGTCCGACTTTAGACAAAGCGGAAATAACCCAGGCATCAGAGCCGGAGTCGCTATCCGCTCCCCAAAGCGGATTATAGGGAAAGCCGCCGTCAGCATTTTGCAGGGAATGGAGATAGTCAAGAGCTTTAACAATGATTGGATCGCCGGCGCTTATTCCTGTTTCTATGAGCGCCATTATCGCTGCCGCCGTGTCATTAGTGTCGCTGCCGCCGATTAAATCATACCCCCAGCCGCCGTCAGCATTTTGCTTAGCGATTAAAAAATCTTTAGCCGCTACCGCTTCCGTTGAATCAACCTGATAAACAGAAGCTAGAGCTAAAATTGACCAGATGTCGTCGTTTAATAAAGAGGCATCTCCCATTTGGCTGCCGTCGTAATAACTTTTTAATTTAGCGACGTAATCAATCTCGCCGAAAGTTGTCGGACTTTCTCCGGCCGCGGCTAAAGCTAAAATGGTTTTGGCATAATCATTAGCCGGATTAAAACCGCCTTCCGGGACACTATTTAAATAGCTGATGGCCGCGTCAGTTTCTCCGGCCGCGATTAGCGCCTGGGTAATCCAGGCATCTTGAGTCTGGCCAGAAAGATAAGTTACAGCTTCCGGCACTCCGGCTAAAACAAAGGTTGGCGTAAACATTACGGTTAAGACCACCAAACCAATTAGAAAAATTGTTCTCATAATAAAAAATTCCACTTCAAGTGGAACAGAAGTTAATCCGCTTTAATCGCGAGTTAACTCACTATTCTTTGCTCGAAGATTAGTGTTAATAATAAAATTTAGCGGTATTCTGGCTCTTCCTAAAAAACTTAGGAATTACAGTTGCGGCACAGCCCCGGATTTTCACCGGTGTTTCCCACTAGCTAACTATTATAATTATATTATAAACTTTTAAACTTCTTGTCAATTTCAACTATGCTATTTTAATAAACTGAACTATTTAAAAACCTTGATTTAAAAATAAAACTCCGTTATAATTACTTAGTTATGAAACTAGAAAAAGCAATCAAAGAATTGCTAAAATTGAAGATAAAATCGCGCGATGAATTGACCGCGGTAAAAAGAAACTTGGCGAAGAAATTCGGTATTGATATTTTGTTAAATTCTGAAATTTCCAAAGAATACCGGAAACTGGTAGCTTCCAAAAAAATAAAAGTTAACCCGACTCTGGAAAAAATTCTGCGCAAGCGGGCAGTAAGAACCTTATCCGGAATCGCCCCTGTCGCCGTTTTAATTAAGCCCTACCCTTGCCCGGGCAAATGTGTTTATTGTCCTTCGGAAAAAGGCGTGCCGCAAAGTTATTTGTCTAATGAGCCGGCGGTGATGCGGGCTATCCGTTGTAATTATGATCCCTATAAGCAAGTCCAGCTTCGCCTGCGCGCCTTAGAAGCTAACGGGCATGAACCGAATAAGATTGAATTAATAGTTATTGGCGCGACCTGGTCGGTTTTACCGAAAAAATACAAATACTGGTTTATAGAAGAATGTTTTCGGGCGGCGAATGAATACGGCCATAAAAAAATCCAAATGTCAAAATCCAAATGTCAAATAAAATCCAAAATCCAAAATCTCAAAAAAATATTACTAAAAGAGCAGAAAAAAAATGAACAATCTAAATACCGTCTTATCGGCATCACTTTAGAAACACGGCCGGATTATATTAACGAGAAAGAACTTTGGCAGATGCGGGAACTGGGCGGTACGCGGGTGGAGTTGGGCGTGCAAGCGATTGACGATAAAATTTTGGCTTTAAACAAACGGGGGCATGGCGTAGCCGAAATCGCCAAAGCGACAAAACTTCTTAAAAATTTCGGGTTTAAAGTAACTTACCATATTATGCCTGGCCTGCCCGGCTCTACGCCAGCCAAAGATTTTAAAATGTTTAGCCGGCTTTTTTCTGACGAGCGTTTCCAGCCCGACCAGATTAAATTTTATCCCACGGTCGTTACCCGCGGCAGCTTATTGTATAAATGGTGGAAGGCGGGAAAATATAAACCTTACTCAAATGAACAACTGCAAAATTTAATTATAAAATGTAAAAAAATAATTCCTCCTTATGTTCGCGTTATCAGATTAATTCGGGACATTCCCAAAGAATCAATTATCGCCGGTAATATTATCACCAACCTGCGGCAAATTATGAAAGATAAAGGCGTAAAATGTAATTGCATCCGTTGCCGGGAAGTCGGAGACCAACCATTCACAATAAAAAATCCGAAATTAACAATTAAAAAATATAAGGCCTCCGGAGGGCGAGAATATTTTATTAGCGTAGAGACGCGATTAATCGCGTCTCGGCATCATACGTCTTCCACTTTATATGGTTTCTGCCGGCTAAGGTTAGGCCCCACGGCTATTATCCGCGAACTGCATGTCTACGGCGAATTAGTTCCGGTCGGCAAAAATAAAAAAATCCAGCACGCCGGTTTAGGAAAAAAATTGATGAAAGAGGCGGAAAAAATCGCGAAACGAAAAGGATACAAAAAAATAGCCATTATTTCCGGCGTGGGCGTAAGAGGTTATTACAAAAAACTTGGCTACAAGTTAGAAAATACCTATATGGTAAAAACTCTTGAAGGAAAGTAAACGAAGACAAAACTCAAACGCCTTGTGTCATATAGTACAAGGCGTTTTTTCTTTTTAAAAATAAACTTGACATAAAAAACTCTAAGTGGTAATTTAATAAATCAATCAAAATTATTCTGCTCTTTGAAATAACCAATCCTTCAATAAAGGGAGAACCGCGATGATTATCCAAGACAATTTCGTAGTCCTGGGCGGGACTGGCAACCATGAATTGGACAAATGCATTCTGGCCATAGTCAATGATCTGGGGAGAACGCGCTTATCCTTCCTTCACCTGAATATGGATGATTTCCCCGACGACGAAGATGATTTCCGGATAACCCATCCGGAAAGAATCGCCGGCAAGCACGTTATCCTGTTCCAAAGTGTGCATAACGATTCCCGGCAAAATCTGGAAAGGCAATTTCTTACCCTGGCCTGGGCGGCAAAATACCAATACGGGGCGAAATCCATTATTGCCGTTGTGCCTTTTATGAGCTACCGACGCCAGGATCATCCGGAAAAAACGGATGAAATCCACCGCAATCTTTGGTTCGTGCACAATATGCAGGCCAACGGCGTTGATGAATTAATCTTGTGCGATATTCATTCTGATGTCACTCTGGAAAACTGCGAAAAAATCGGTATCAAAGTTTACAACGTTGACCCTTCTCCGGCTTTTGCCAGTATTTTAAAACCAAGGGTTGGCCTTTCCCGAGCCAAAGGCCGGCAGTTTTTTGTCTACTCTCCTGATAGGGGATCAATAAGAAGAGCAGCTTCCCTGGCCAAAGAGCTCGGGGTGCCGGTGATGGTAAGCTTAAAAAATCGCCTTCACGATTGCTCTGTGGCCGCGGAAGAAGACCCGGAAAAATTGGCGGCGATAAAAAGAGAATTGGCCGAACTGCAAGAAAGATTCGGCGTGCCGATTTCGCTCGCCGGTGAGGATTTAAACGACGCCAGCATCTGTATCCGGGAAGACGAACTATCCACCGGAGGCACAGCCGTGATGACCGGCAAGGCCCTTAAACAAGCCGGGGCCGGAGAAATTTTCTTCTGTGCTACTCACCCGGTTTGCACCAAAGGGTGGAAGAGAAAAATTGTCGACGACAATCCCTTTACCGCCATTTTACTGGGCGACACTATTCCCCGCCCCTACCGCAAAGAAACCGGAGGGGAAGTAAGCACGGTTTCTATGGCGCGGGTTATCGCCAACCAGCTGTTCGTAATTATGGACAGCATCTGATACTTTTTTAGCAAAAAGGCATCTTTTCGGATGCCTTTTTTCTTTTGACAAAACGCCCTTATTTTGCTAAAATCAGGGGAGAGAATCAACGTAAAAATAGACGATTTCGTATAAGAACGAGTTAGGCCGAAATAATCCTAAAAAATAATTAACTCACACCAACCATATGCCAAAAATTATAATCGCTTCCGGACCGGTTATCGTGGAAAATAACAAGGTCCTCCTAAACAAACACGGCGACACGACTTTTTGGAAATTCTGCGGCGGCCGGGTGGAAAACTACGAATCTAATCTGATTGATAACGCTAAAAGAGAAGTAAAAGAAGAAATGGGAATTGAGATTGAGATTTTAAATCAAGAGCCGTTTATAACTTTTACCCGCAAAGAAAAAGAGGGAGAGATGATTGATATTATCCTCGTCCATTTCCTGGCTAAAAAAATCGGCGAAATAAAACCGGGTGAGGATATAAACGTTTGGGATTGGTTGGATATCAATAACCTGCCAGAAGATTTAGGCCCGAACATTTTACCGGCTTTAAAACATTTTGGATTTGTTAAATAATCCCCCTTCAAAAGGAATTTCCCTTTTTTGTCCCCCTTGTAAAGGGGGATTAAGGGGGTTAAGTTAACCTCCCCTACCCCTCCCCCGCCATTCGACGGGGCAGGCTTTCAAGGGAGGGCGCTAAAGAAAGGCCTTTTGGCCTTCTTTTTTTGACAAAAAACCATATTGGGCTTATTATAAAAATACTTGCTTATTATTTAAACTTAAACCTATGCTTTATTACAAAAATTTATCAAGCCAGGATCCGGAAGTTTTTTCTTCCGTGGAAAAAGAAATGAAGAGGCAAAGCGAGGAAATGGAATTAATCGCTTCGGAAAATTATGTTTCCAAAGCGGTCCTGGAAGCCATGGGCACGGTCCTAACCAATAAATACAGCGAGGGCTATCCGGGCCACCGCTATTACGGCGGCAACCAGATCATTGACGAAGTGGAAACGCTTGCGATTGAGCGGGCGAAAAAATTATTTTCCGCCGAGCATGTTAATGTCCAGCCCCTTTCCGGCTCGCCGGCTAATGCCGCGGTTTATTTTGCTTTCCTAAAACCCGGGGATAAAGTTTTGGGCTTGCGGCTTGACCACGGCGGGCATCTTTCCCACGGCCATCCCATAAATTTTTCCGGCATGCTTTATAATTTTGTCCAATATGAAGTGGACATAGAAACCGGCCAACTTGATATGGAAAAAGTAAGAGAAGTGGCTTTACGGGAAAAACCGAAAATGATTGTGGCTGGTTATAGCGCTTATTCGCGGGAAATTGACTGGCAGAAATTCAGGGAGATAGCCGATGAAGTCGGGGCTTATTCCTTTGCTGATATTGCCCATACCGCCGGTCTAATCGCTGCCGGACTAATGAATAATCCGGTGCCGTTTTTTGATGTCGTCACCACTACCATTCATAAAACTCTGCGCGGACCAAGAGGCGCGATGATAATGTGTAAGGAAAAATACGCTAAAGAAGTAAATCGGGCGGTTTTCCCGGGTATGCAGGGCGGACCGCATGACCATATTCAGGCGGCCAAAGCGGTGGCCTTTGGCGAGGCCTTAAAGCCGGAATTTAAAGAATACGCCAAACAGATTATAACTAACGCTAAAATCATGGCGCAGGAATTTTTAAACATGGGCTATAAAATAGTTTCCGGCGGCACGGATAACCATCTGATGGTCGTGGATATGACCGCGAAAGGGTTAAACGGAAAAGAAGCTGAAGATATTTTAAACAAAGCCGGAATTTCCGTAAGCCGCTCCACGATTCCGAATGACCCGAACCCGCCGATGAAACCCTCCGGCGTCCGTTTCGGCACTCCGGCGATTACTACCCGCGGCATGAAAGAAACGGAAGTTAAACAAATCACTAAATGGGTTAACGAAGCGATTGACCATAGAAATGAAGAAGAAGTTTTAGAAAGGATAAAAAAGGAAGTTAAAGACATGTGCTTAAACTTTCCTATTCCAAGCATATAGATAAACGGGATTCTTAAGATTCTTGGGATATTTAGGATTATTAAGATAATAAATAATCATAGATTGTTATAAAAAATTTTATATTATTTTAACAAAAAGTCCTGAGAAACAAATCTCAGGACCTGAATAAAAATCGGAAAATGATATTACCTAACTTTTAGAGGACGACATATACCTCATCAATTGGGTTGCCCTCGTGAGTGCTTCTCTTGTCGTTGTCTAACTTGCGGAAGAATATCTGTTCCCGCCCCATGGGCGTATCCTCACCAAACTCCACCCAGCCACCACCTTGTGAATATTTATGGCCATGTATAACCGGGTAAACTTTCATCTCCTCGTCGCCGACAGCAAATGCTACACTAGCATCCCACAGCTCGGCATTTCCCTCGGTAGGCAAACATGTCCCTGGTGGACCATAAATAACGCAGTATCCTCGTTCGTCAATCTTAGCAAAGAACAAAATCTCATTCCCCTCGGGCACCCCCAATACTATTGGTCTATTCCCCTCAATTACAATATGCATGGTTTCCTCCTTAAGCGTTGTTGCCAGCTAGAATAACTTTATAATATACCTTAACACACCATAGTAAAATAACCAAATTTATAAATAAAATTCCCCCATATTTTTTAAAAGACACGTTATGTGTTACGCGATATGAGTTATGAGTTACGCAAAAATCATTGATGGCCAAGCTTTAGCCGAAAAAATTAAAGACCAGATTGTAAAAGAAATTCTTGCCCTGAATAATAACAAACCGGATTGTCTGAACCGACCTAATCTGGCGATTATTTTAGTCGGCGAGCGGGAAGATTCAAAACTTTATGTGAGCTTGAAAGAAAGGGAAGCAAAAAAAGTCGGGATTGACACTCATATTTACAGGTGTCCAGAAAAAACAAAAGAAAAAGAAATTTTGGAAATTATTGATTGCTTAAATAAAGACGAATTGATTGATGGAATTTTAGTCCAGCTTCCCCTGCCGGAGGGTTTCCATACCGACAAAATAATAAAATTCATGGATCCGAAAAAAGATGTTGACCGTTTTCACCCCGAAAATATCAAAACCTTAATGTCGTCTTGCGAGAGCGGCCATATGCTGCCGCCTGTTCCCGGCACAGTTTTGGAAATTTTAAAAAGCATAAATTACGATTTAGCGGATAAAAAAGTTTGTTTGATAGTTAATTCAGATATTTTCGGCAGGAGTCTGGGAAAAATTCTAGAATGTCAAAAGGCAAAAGTAAAAATTGTTAAAGCCGCTGATGAAAATCTTAGCGAAGAAACAAGCCAAGCCGATATTTTAATTACAGCGGTCGGCCAGCCAAAATTTATTAAAAAAGAAATGGTAAAGGAAGAAGCGGTAGTAATTGATATTGGCATAACCAAAGAAGATAAGAAAGTCTACGGGGATGTGGATTTTGCCGAAGTTAAAGATAAAGTTAGTTATATTACGCCCGTGCCCGGCGGCGTCGGCCCGATGACGATTGCGATGTTATTTAAGAATACATTGGAGTTATACAAAAAACAAAAAATAAAAGATAAAAGATAAAAAAATTTTTTATTTTTTATTTTTAAATTTTTTAATATGAACCAATACGAACAATGTTTAAATCAGCTTGATAAAATCTGCGCCATTATTAAAAAAATGGAGGAAACAAGCGAAGAGGCGGAACTCACTTCCCACGAAGCGGAAGTTTTAAAGCATCCTAACCGCCTTACCGAGGTTTCGATTCCGGTGAAAATGGATAACGGGGATTTAAAAATTTTTACCGGGTATCGCGTCCAGCATTCTAACGCCCGCGGCCCCTACAAAGGCGGGATCCGTTTTCATCCGCAGGTTGATTTAAATGAAGTTAAATCTTTAGCTTTCTGGATGACGATTAAATGCGCCGCCGTGGATATTCCTTATGGCGGAGCTAAGGGCGGCATAACCGTTGACCCGAAAAATTTAAGCTTAGGCGAGTTGGAAAGATTAACCAGAAGCTATACCCGGGCAATTGCCAATATTATCGGGCCGGACATTGATATTCCGGCGCCTGACGTTTACACTACCCCGCAGATTATGGCCTGGCTTATGGACGAATACAGCCGAATCCAGGGAAGAAACGCGCCGGCCGTCGTCACCGGCAAACCGATTGAAGCCGGCGGCTCTTTGGGCCGGGACACAGCCACGGGCCAGGGCGGATTTTACGTTTTGGAAGAAGTCTTAAAAAAGACACCAAATTTTTCCGGCGACAGAAATAAAAAAGACCTAACCATCGCCGTGCAGGGTTTTGGCAATGTCGGTTTAAATTTCGCTAAAATCTCCCAT